>CAVKAR010000033.1:0-17601 GCA_963654425.1 Lachnospiraceae bacterium | reverse complement strand
TTCTTGTATCTAGCGATGAAAGGGACTGAGGCCCCTTCATCGAACAATGACAAAGCGGCACGAATCTGCTTTTCGCTTGCCGCAACCTTCGACAGTAAATAAGTAACAATATCCATAAGCAGGGAAATATTACTACGACAAGAAAGAAAAAGGCGACGGGTATTGTTGCAGTTTTATGGCTTTCATCATGGATCGCCAGTTTATTTTGCAGATGAAATCCCTGCAAAACGGACGTCAATTTTTCAAATTCCTTTGAAACTGCGCTTAATCAAAAAACAGCGATTGAATCCCAATCAATCTCGTTCGACATTGATTGTTCTTCAATCGCTTAATGCTTACGAATACGGGAGAGTCACCCAGAATCACATTACCCTCAAACTCCATCTCGTGCCTATCCTATTTGGCGTATGTAAGAGAGTCACCCAGAATCACATTACCCTCAAACTCGTTCTTTCAGGAAGCAAGGAGCAAGTGTAAGAGAGTCACCCAGAATCACATTACCCTCAAACATGCATTTTAAGGACGATACGAGAAAAATGTAAGAGAGTCACCCAGAATCACATTACCCTCAAACGGGGTTTGAGGTGGTTGCGAAGCCCGCAGCGTAAGAGAGTCACCCAGAATCACATTACCCTCAAACGAGGCCAGGAGGGGTTTCCCGAAGCCGTCCGTAAGAGAGTCACCCAGAATCACATTACCCTCAAACATTCTAGATTGTGGCAAAGCGCTTCTTCCGTAAGAGAGTCACCCAGAATCACATTACCCTCAAACATATAGATGTAATAGTCGTATGGAACGTCTTGTAAGAGAGTCACCCAGAATCACATTACCCTCAAACGGCTCGAGAATATAACCCGCAAAGACGCAGTAAGAGAGTCACCCAGAATCACATTACCCTCAAACATTGCATATTTCTTCATTCCATTTCTCCTTGTAAGAGAGTCACCCAGAATCACATTACCCTCAAACCGTAGACTTTCATAATTCCTCTTTCCGCGGTAAGAGAGTCACCCAGAATCACATTACCCTCAAACTTCTTTTTTGTCTTTCATAGTGTTTCTCCTGTAAGAGAGTCACCCAGAATCACATTACCCTCAAACTTATGACAGCAGCAGGCGCTGCGACCGGAAGTAAGAGAGTCACCCAGAATCACATTACCCTCAAACATGGGAAATGAGGATAGACCGCGGTATTCGAGTAAGAGAGTCACCCAGAATCACATTACCCTCAAACTTACTAGCGAATTTGCCGATTGCAAGCTTGTAAGAGAGTCACCCAGAATCACATTACCCTCAAACAAAGAAGTGAAAGCGTTTCATTGCTAAACAGTAAGAGAGTCACCCAGAATCACATTACCCTCAAACATATCGCCGTTGGACTTTTTAAATGTGATCGTAAGAGAGTCACCCAGAATCACATTACCCTCAAACCTCAAAATATATTGCGGTTTAGGGGGTATTTATGGCTCACAACCACTTGTAACCCGGGCAATACAATCTTATCGCGAAATCAAATTTCGCAATAGTCTGAATCGATAACAATCGTGTTTTTTATTAACGAACTTTCGTTTTTGCATGACGAAGCAAGATTAATCAACGTTAAACCCATCAAGGATAATTCGTTTTGCAAATCGGATACCTTTTCAGTCTCTAAAACCGAGAATAAATCGAACGTTATGATGTAATGACATTGGGAAATTTCTTGAATTGCTCTTAGATACGACAAGAAATCATTCAAAAAAACAACGCTTTCCACGCATGAGAAAGAAAATGACGACGCTTGCATTATTTTATCGATGCCGAATTCTCTTTCGAACGTCATCGGGTAATTGAATTCGGAAGAAATATCATCAAGAAGATCGCTGATTTCTCTATTTATGTTGTCGATTGCCTTTTTGCGTTCATCATTAATGTAGGCCTTCGACGCTTGCTTGTATATCATCGTCAAGACTTTCTTGGAGTTTGGATTCAAATCGAAGAGCGACTTGATGAACAAAACTTCCTTGGATGGCGATATCAAATCTGAGTTTTTGCTAACGATCAATTGGTCATCATCTTCCAAAAATAAGCCCTTCAAAATTCGATATAGCATCGATGGCACCTCTATTACCAAATTCGTTATCTCGCCAGGTACGGCCTGAATGCTTCTTTCAACGCCTTTGAATCTAAGTTCTATCATAATTCCACCACCCTTTTGTCATCCATTATCACATCCGTAAGAATAGTCCCGACCAAAAAATCCATTGACGCGAATTGCTTTTCCGTTACTCGTAGCATGATTACCGATCCCTCCTTTGGCAATATCTTCTTTACTTTTTCCTTCGTTGAATCGGCTGATTGCGAGTCCATATCCAGTTTGATATAAACCGATTTCTGCAATATCCCGAAGCCGATTTTCTTGATGCTCTTGACGAACTTTGTATACGCTCTGCGCTGAGCGTCTTTTTCAACTGGCAAATCGAAAAACAAGATTGATCTCATACATCTATATGGCGTCATATCCGATGAATTTCGCCCTCCTTAAGTTGCCTTCATTGAGTACTGAAAGCATCGATTGAACATATAGATGGATGGCGTTATCCAAAATCATGTTCTTCTCGTCGAATACAACGGTAAGATTCAAGGCGTTTATAAGCTCGGATTTGAAATTCTCGCTGTTGAGGGTGCCTTTGAGCACTAACCGGTCAATTAAAGGCCTCAGAGGCTCCATTAAATCGCATGATAAGTTGAACGGGTTCTCTTCACCGATATGATGAATGCCCAATTCGGTTAAATATCCGAAAGCCTTAACTTCGCGATTGATGGCTGAAAGAATGATTGAGTACCCATAATTCAAATAGGCGTTTGTATCGCATTCATCGCCTCTAGAAAAATCGCTTCCGAAGCACGAATTGAAATACACCTTCGCTGAATGACCTTCTCTATTTGTGGTATCTCCAGGCAAAACGCATGATAGATAATCGGCAAGTTTCGCTACTGAATCAATTTTGCCAATCAAATCGAGATTGTTTTTCTGCCCTTCTATTTTCTTTCGGATGATAAGCTGCCACAAAGCGTCCATGTCTTCACGCTTCCATCCACACTGCGTGCGGATCTTCTCGAAATTGTTATACGCTCCATAATAAGGAACTAACTCGCCCTGAGGATTCGATTTCGCGTCGCAAAACATCACTTTGATTTTCTTTTCCATCAGCATAGACAAAAGGGCCGCCGTTATAGCGACCCCCGTGTTTTGAATAATCAAAGTGCTGATTTCGTTCAAACAAATTCTTTTCTCGGAATCCGCGGTGCGATAAACAAGGTAGTTAAGCGAATACTCCAACTTGCACCTTGTTTTAACCACAACCGTCCTAAACGACATCTTAGCAGCCTTTCCAAAGCGTCTTTGTGAAGAAGCCTGTCGGTGATTCGACAACGATTGAACAATCCGAAGGTAGATTAGCCGGCACAGATAGACCTCCAGCGCTACCACTCCCTCCTAGCAAAGACAAATCAATGCGTTGTATGGACGAATTAAAATATTGAACTATTTGCATCACTTGATACGCTTTTGCATAAATCGGCAAAGCTTCAAATTTGGCAACAGCTTCCGGCGAATTTAGCGTTTCAACAACAGTGAGCATCCCTTTTAGCAGTGACAAATGTTTCTGATCGATATTCATAAGTTTGCGGTATAGAGACATCAGTTCGTCGCAAGTAAGCTTTATCTCTGACGTTTTCTCGTCTTTCGCAGGGCTAATAACAATGCCGCTATTATCCATTACCATGTATTCGTGAATAGTTTGTTCAACCTTATCCCATGATTCGGTTTTTGAACTAACTGGTGTTCTTTGCTTAGATAAAAAATCAAACAATTTATTAATTTTCTTTATCGTTTTAATTTCGGTTTCAGAATAGTAGTTCTGGGAAGCATTTTTGATGTAATAGGATTTTAAAGCACCGCTAACGCCGCTGATAACTACTTTGGATGACCCTCGTTTCAAAACGGCATTGACTCTCACGCAGGAGTTTATGACACGATCACATTCAATTCCGTTATTTCTTAAATACGCTACAATTCCATTAACGTCGTCTGGGTTACAGTACATGCTTGGAAGCGATGCCAAAAACATGTTTTTCTTTTTGCCTGTGACACGTTCTACGAGTGCAAAGAAATGGCATTTCATGCTAGATTTTCCACCATATTTTCTCGTATCGGATAATGGACCACTCATTTTTAGAGGAACTAATCCGTCGCCTTTTCGATGAATTGTCGCGTCCATGAAAGCACCACCCTTTATATACTGCATGGTAGTAGTCATCACATCGAATCTGCAATAGATATTCTTTTTAATCATCGGTACGAACGTTGAGTAATCCCAAACGATCCCGCCATCACTATCGAGAAGCTGTGAGCGATGGTAAACGTCGTCGTTGTCATAATATTCATCAAATACGTTATACAAATTCAGCGAGGCTTTTCTTGAATTTACCTTAGACAAGAAACGCACGGAATTATCGTCTCCTCCGTTTCTACCGTAAAGAGAATACTTAACGAAGCGGTCAAAATATGTAGCGATGGCTCTGCCTACGCAAATATTAAGATAAGCGTCATGAGCGTGATGGAAATCATTCGCGTCTCTCGATTTTACGATGTCGTATTCTTGCCGGAACGTGCTCACGTTCTCGGCTTTTGAATAGACAACTTTCGGGGTTTTTCCGTTTCTGTCTTTTTGGAATCTATCGATCAAGGACACGAGCGCCTTGACGGCTTGATTGGTGTAAACAAGTTGGCGATTAACAAATGACGTCAATTCTTCCTCGGCCAAAGGGGTGCTTCTAGTGAGCGCAGCGAATTTCTTTTCGCTCATCAAACCGGCCTTTTTCAAAAGATTGTAGAAAGCAAACGCTTTTCCTTTTCCGCACTTAAAAGTCGCATCATTCAAAGGATAGGTCGCGCTTTTGCTTCTATTCAAAGAACTATGCACAAGGACGCGGTTGGAAATGCTGTCATCCTTCACCAAAGATCGCGGAACAATGTGATCGATATCGTAATTGTTTATATCGGCTAAATCGATGGGCTCTAAGCTGTATAAATCGCGGCCCATTTGAAGGAAATAAAGATAATACTCATCACTTCTGAACTTGCCTAAATCAATGTCTTTTAGAGTCGCTGTTGCTTTGCTTAATATTTCTTTCTCGATCTCGCTATTGGCGAATTTCTTTGCCTCTTTGTACAGATTCTCCAACTGCTCTTTCCTTGATTTGGTTTGTTTCTTCTCCTCGCGATTGCTTCTTGTGCATTCAACATAATATTCATCAATTGGCGCACGCAGAATCTTCTCGACATCTTCGATTATCGCCATCGCTTGGATAAGTGGGCGTTTCATTCCTGGTGAAACATAGGAATCATCGACGAAATCGATTATTGCCTGGTGTTTTTCTTCAGGAGTGGCAAACGTATCATTGAATTTGTCGCTTGCGTCTCTTATTTGCTTGCCGAAGGTGAATTTGCTGTCATTGATGAGCTCCATCAAATTCAGATTCGTGTCTCTCATCATGGCGATAAGGGATTTTTCGATTATCTCGCCATCGCTTGTTTCAAATGGTGTCTTCAGCTCTAACAATTCGCGCGATAGTCTTCCCCAGCCAGTCAATCTCTTGTTCTTGATAGCGTTGATGGCCTGTTTATCGGTAATGTTGTAGATAGTCCTAAGCCGCTTTGCGACGATTTCCGAATCTTCGAAAACGGTCAAATCACGGATAATGTCCTCGATTTGGTCAATATGTGTATCAACGTATTCTTTTCCCAAAACTTTGGCAAAGAAAACGTAACTGCTCATTGCAACGTTGATGTCGGCAACCTCTTTTCCTCCGCTTGTCGAGATAGTGACACTGGTATCGGTTTTGCTTTTTAGATAGTTTTCAATCCCTTTTGTGGTGACTTTCGCTTTTGTTTTGAAAAGATTCTCGATTAAAGCGGATTTCATCTCTTTGCTCATGAACTGGCCGTTTATCGTCAATTTATTGAGGAGAGAAAGAACTTCATATTCTTGGAATAGAATCGAGGCTTTTGGCAAACAGTAGCAATCTGGCAAATACGTGCATTTATTGAGCATTCGCTTGATGAAATTTTCCGCCGAAGCATCCTTATCGACAACTTTGTCAAAATTCCAAGGATATATCTTCGTCTTATCCTCGTTCTCTTTTCTTCGAATCCAAGAGAAGTGGCCTCGTGGATCAGTGTCGCTACTGCCGATAAGCGGTCCAACATAATAAGGGATCTTGAATTCGAGAATCTTAATTATTTTCTCTTTTGTCGAAATGCCTTCGGCGTCTTTGAAGCTCAAGAACGGATAAAACTTCGATTGCTTTTCAAGTATGACGGACATTTCTTGCTTATTCAGCTGATATGGATATACGCCGTTGTCGCTCGAGTTTTGGCGCTCAAGATATGTTTTGTCATCGATTTTCAGATATACGTCCTTCAAAAACGGATCGAGCTCATCGACTTTGATGCTTTTCCCATCGAGCCCCAATACTTTTTTAAGATAAGCGTAAAAGTCGTCTCTAGAGCAATGCGAGCATCTGATTCTCGTCTTGCCTTTGCCGTCTTTGCTCGTGGTATTGGTGAGCCCGATGTAGCGAACATAGTTATTTGTCTTTTCATCGTATACGCGGAAAAGATTGTTATAGGTTCCTTTTGGAAGTTCGCCGCCTTTTTCTTTCTCTTTGACATACGATTTAAGAGCGGCGAGATCTGCTTTGTGCCTCTCGTAGCGCTTAACCATTGAATCGGACAAAGTTTTCGAGTCCCCGAGCAAACGCCCAAGAAGGAGGAAATCGAAAATCTTTTTGGCGGCAAGTACCATCTTAAGCTCCGGCGAGCTTGAGAACGTTTCGCTCAGCCTCCCGATATTCTCTTCATATGAAGCGTCATCGAATTGAATATCTTTCGGCTCGATTTCTTCGTCTGAATCGTTAGCAAATATATTCTTTGTGGCGACCTTTCCGCCAGCGATCAATCTGAAAACAACGTTTTTAAAATACGTGTCGCTCGCTCCAAAAAGCTCCACCAAAGCATCCTTTTTGGCGTTTATTCCGCGCGCAGTCACCACTTTTGTCTTTAAAGATTGAACGAAACCTGAAGGAAGGACCAATGGTTTGACATCCTCCATTTCGCCCAAAGCATCATTCAATTCATTGAAAAGAGCTTTGCCTTCGTCCGGGTCGAAAGGTTCGATTTCTTGCCCCTCGTTAAGGAAATTGCCACGATATTTGATCATATGGGCAAAAGCTAGATAGATGAGTCGAAGATCGGCTTTGCCGTCTTTCTCCAAAAGAGCTTTCCTTAGGTGATAAATGGTCGGGTATTCCCTGTGATAATCCCTATCCGTGTAATCCTTATCAATGAAAAGAAGATTATCGTAAGACGATATAGAAGGATCCTTGTCTTCTTTGTGATAAGCAGACTCATTGAGACGCAAAAAGAAGGTCGGATCGACTTTATCCATCTCTTCTTTGAAAAGAAGCTGCAATAAATCGATTCTTTGCTTCCTTCTCGCTAGCCTGCGACGATTCGTGCGTTTCATGCGGCGGTCGGAAGCTGGGCTGGCTTCTTCGAACAAGCGCGCCCCCCAAAGCGATTTCCCGCCTTTTTTGACGATTTGATCGTTCTCGTCAGTGACGCACCATCCGATTGAATTTGTGCCTAAATCTAAGCCCAATAAGTACTTTTTTGCCATTTGACTTTACCCTCCTTAACGGCTATATTGTGGGTGTGATTCACCCAGAATCGCATTACGAGTTCAAATAAAGATTATTCTAAACCTCAGACACGTTGGTGTCGCAAAGCGTCCGATAGGACGTTTTTTGTTGGTTCACCCCGTAACATTTGAATGACCATATTGTACACGCTATCTAGATTTACAATCATGAAAATTTGTTTTCAATCATCTAGCAAATCAAAAAGAAGATCGTTCCTCGAAGCTGAAGATTCTTGAATAAAGGCAAGGCAATTTGCGCGACTCTTTGTCAAAAAGACCGGTCAATAAGCGCTTTTTATAGCCTCACCCGCAAGAACCTTGGATGGTATATATCGCAATTCGTGTTATTGAGATTGCTGCCTGATTCGTTGAGGTTGTAGGTAATGATGATCGAATCATCATCGCTTAAAACGGGGTGGGCCTTTGCGTTGTATTGCGAGATGCCATTTAAAGAAGAAGTCTCTTCGCAGTGGTAGAGGATCTCTTTTTCGCCAAAAGGGGAATGAGGGGAATCGCTGACCCTCATCATCACGTCTTTGCCGATGGTGTTATCTTGATAAACGAGGATGTATTTCCCACAATAAGCTGAATCCGGGTCATTCATCTCCATTACCGATAATTCGCAAGAGACGTTGCCATTATCGGTAAGAGGGGCGGAAGAGGAGATATCGCTGGAGAAGGATACTCCGTCCCAATAACGGTATTTGGATAAGTCCTCGACTTCGCTTTCTTTGACTCTTGCCGCCACCAGAGAGCGGCGATTGCTGTCGTTATCCCTATCCATATATCCGTATATATAGATATAGCCATCCGGGTTTAAGGCTTTTGAAGCGACGGTGTTCTCGAATACGCCTGAGCCGAAAATGATGGACTTGCCTTTAGAGAAATATGAGAGGCGGTTTGTCTCACTATCATATATATTGCGGAACGAGGAAAAATCAATCGCACCGTCTTTAATATCGAAAGCGAACAAATCCTCGCCAACTTGGTTGAAACCAAGCGCGCCTTCTTTGGCGATATATAAGCCAAAAACGTAATATGTATCGCCAATAACAAAGGAATCGCCAAGCCAATAGAAGGCGTCGGCGGAAGATCTGCTCTCGTCTTTTTTCGCCACGATCGGGAGATGCTCATCGCTGAGAAAATCGATATGCTCGCCATTCAAATAGCCGAATGACTGGTTGCTCATGTAGTTATTGATCCTCTTTTTGCTGATCGCATCGATCTCGCCATGATAAGTATCGGAGAAATTGAAGGCGACCGCCCCGCTTCCGCCTATAGACTGATCACCGCTTAACCTCGTGGAGAAAATGCCGTCCGCCCCGCTCCAAATAGATGAATAAGAAGAGACCATGCCCGTCAAATCGACGTCTTTGCTAACGCTTCTCCCCTCGCCTTTCTCGATCTTGAAGGCTCCTAAGGCGTTATATTCGCCGCCGTAATTGCTCAAAAAGGAGAAACGGATATATTGAGCGAGCAAATCGTCGATATCGACCTTTAAAGAAAGAGGCATCCCCTCTACCCCTGTTCCGATAGGGAGCGTATAAGCCCCGAGACGCGAATAATCCTCACCGTTTTTAGAAAGAGATATCTCGATTTTCTTCACTCCGTAATCAAGGTGGTCTTTATCGTTGTAGTTCCAGAAAGAGATGGATTTGATCGGATATTGCCCTCCAAGAGAATAGACGAGCGTTTTCCTGCTCGTTGCGCTTTGATAAAAAGGGTTCGCGGTCAATTTGCCATCACAAAGGCCAACCCCTAAGGCAGGCACGTTGTTTTTGCCTTCGTTCTTATCGAGATAACTATAAGAAAGCAAACCATCATCTTCGTTTCTATAAGAGAAAAAGCGAACTTCGCTTAAGCCGAATTGATTCGCGCCGTAATTCGATAGAGCCTCAATCTTCACGAATTTGGCCTTGATGCCGCCAAAATCGTAATATTCCTCATCATCGATTTTGCTTGCGTAAGAGGAGATGCCTTTCCCTACTTCAAGCGTATGTTCGCCCAAAGAATGGTAATGGAAGTTATCCTCGCTATAGGAAAGGCGGAAATCTTTGACGCCGGCCTCAAGCTTGCTTTTCTGGTTGTAGTTCCAGATCGCTAAATGCCCGAGCGCCTTAAAAGAAGAAAAAGCGAAGGTGATGGAGCCCGTTATTTCGTTACGGGCGGATATGAACATGCTCTCGCGCTGCTTTTCATTCGTATGCGTATGATAAAAAGCTTCCCCGCCGCTCATCCCCGAATCATCGATAAGATGGCTCGCCTCATACAATTCGCTAGAAGCGCTAACCGCTTCAACCCTTATCATCTCCCCGCGCTCGGCGCTCTTTTTGCGTTCATATTCCAAGCTCACGCCGCCATTGATAGGCGAGGCGAATTCGCTAGAAGAGGAGGAAGAGGCTGAACGATCCTCGCTAGGGGAACACGAGGATAAAAGAAGCGTGAAAAGAAGGAAAAACAAGCGCTTGGCTTTCATATGCGCACCTCCAGAAAATGCGGTCTATAAACATGCGTCTCTTTGACCCTGTCTTCGTTAAGCGAATTTGCGTGATAAGAGATAAGCAAATCGCCGCCTTTGGAAAAAGATGGTTGGATCTTGGCGTTGTAGCAAATATCCTCACCCTTCATCTCCGGGCACTCATGCACGAGTTCCCCTTCCTTGATTCTTTCCCCCAAAGCGGAAAAAGAGGTGAGGCGTATCTCTTTGCTTATCCCGAAAGGGGAATAAGCCATCCAATAACGGTTTCGGTATTTGTATATCTTATTCTCGGCGCCCAAAAACGAGCATAAGACAAAGGCATTCTCATGGCTATTGCCATATCCGCCATTATTTTGGAGGAAGGAGAAATTGGGGTTTTCCAGTGAACGGGTTCTCGCTAAAAGGGTCTTTTTCTCCGCTTCATTCGTGTAGCAAAAAACGTAGAAATAGCCTCCTTCTTTGATTAAGGCGCTGCCATATATCACCTTTTTATCGAAAGAAGCGATGAGCTCGCATTCATTCTTCTCCCCCAAAGAGAGCAAAGATAGGCGCAGCAAAGAGCTCCCCAATATGGAGAAAGGAGAGGCATCAATGACCCTCAGGGCGAATAGATACAGCTCATCGCCACTTAAATATCCATCCATCAGCCAATAATAGGAGCCGTCATTCTCTTTCGGGGATAAGATGGCCTTTTCCTTGAGATAAATGCGCTTTGAGGAAAAATCGCTTTCGAGGAAAAGGAAGGAATTGTGGCTGAGGGAGAAATCCAATAGCTTCCCATTCTCTTCTTTTGTCGTTACAGTGTCGGAGAAATAGAAAATATATCCGCCATTATACGAATAAGCGTAAACGCCATCGCATCCATGCGCACCACTCTTCCTGTCGAATAAAGATTCAAGGGAGGAGGCGAGGTCATTCATTGGGCTTTAAGCTCAAAAAACGCGGATGGTAGATTGAGCAATCCTCTTTATTGGCTTTCATCGACATATCGTTCACGTTATAGCTCACCAAGATATCGTCTTCCTTTGACAAATGAAGGTGCGCTTTGGCGTTATATGTATAGGTAGTGCTGTTGTATCGCTTTAATTCCGGCGTCAAAAACAAAGGGCAAACCGAAGCATTATATTCAAAAGGCGAATCCATGACGGCATAGCTCACGTATTTGCCAATCGAGTCATATTGGAAAACGGCCAGGTATTTGCCTTTGAAATAGCCTTTTTTAAGAGGGATGACCGACATCTCGGTAGAGACGTGGGGAACAAGCGGCTTAGCCTTCCTATAATCCCTAACCCATTCTTTTCCATCGTAATAATGTAGCTTGTTGTAATCGCCCAAATCGCTTGGTTTGATTCGGCTCACAACCATCGAGCGGAGCATGCTCTTCCGATCGTTTTTATAACCATAGATATAGAGATAGCCATCTATCCCGCTATTATCGAGAACGGCGCTCCCGAGGATAAATTCGACATCGTCCTCAAGGGCGTAAAAAGGCACCCGCCTCATGGCCACGCTCGATAAATCGAGATGGTTGTTTTTTATTTTGACCCTGACCTCATTCACCCCGGCGATCCTGAATTCGAATCCCTCGATCCCGTTCAGCTCTTCTTGGACGATTTCCGGATAAACGATGAGAGTATCATCATGAACGTAGCCGTCCTGGAGCCAAAACCATGATTTGACCTCCTCATACGCGCTTAAGGAGGAAGCTTCCGCCTCAACATCCGTCAAAACGCCTTCTTCATCGTAGAAGCGGACCTTGTTCAAGCCAATCGCGTCGTCGCTAGGGGTAAGGCCTGCCTTCTTTTTGAGGATGAAGCGGATGAAAGCGGCGGAAAAACCAACATCGATGGAAGTGACGGTTTTCCCATCTTCATTCATCTTCAAAGAAAATAGGCCTAGGCTCGTATATTCTTCCCCATCATTTGATAACAGTATTTCTATGTCCTTCGCCCCACGTTTATATGAATCAGGCAAAGAGTAGGAATCATCGAAGAAATTCTCGATTTCAATGCGATTTATCCTCTTATTGCCATGCAATATGAAATCGATATACGCCTCTTCTTCTAAGCCCAAGGCGCTGATGTAGGGCTTCAAAGCGATGTCTTTTCCTAAATCAAGAGTCAGATTCTCCGCCATATATCCAATCCTTGCGTATTTCTTCTCTAAGGAGAAAGCCGAAATGAAGGCGCCTTTCTCATCCCTGTTGCAGAAAAAGGAATACGTCCCTTTATCGAGATAGCAGAGACTATTGTTCACCATCTTCGTCGGCTCTAGGCGCTTATTGTTTTCAAGCGATTCCCCGATGAAAGTATCGCCAAAGACGAATAAGGTCGGATCATCAGCCTGGTTATAGTCTTCTTTGCGCGCCAAATTGAAGGAATAGATGCCATCAGCCCCGCCCCAAAGATGATGGCGATTGAATACTTGGCTCATTTCTGGAAGCGGAGCGCAAGAAAAGCCATGCCCTTCGTAAATGCAGTAAGAAGAGGCACGCTTGCCTTTCAAACGAAGATAAGCGAAAGTCTGATTCTCCTTTGGGTCAGGATAATAACTGACGCCATCAAAGGAATATTCGATTTTGATATCGCCGACCGCTTTTCCCAAAGGCACGAATCTATCGCTTTTCAGAATAACGATTTCGTTTTTGCGTATTTGCCCCGAATACAAAAGATCATCGTACATGCTTATCTCCTCTCGCCTTTCTGATGGCTTCATCGATATAGGGGGTTATGGCGAAATAGCCATCGGCGTTCAAATGAAGGCCTTCACGGGTGTATTCAAGGCGCAGTTCGCCATTTTCGTCAGCGAGAACCTTGCTTAAATCCAAGTAATGAACCCCTTTTATCTTCTTGAACAATCCATTCGTTTCAAGAATGAGCTCATTGTCCTTGTTATCGACCGATCCTCGATCGATTTTCGGGTCAGCGCTCTTGTTGACGGGATATAAACCCTCGAGGATGATCGAGGCATTCGGCAGCTTCTTGTGAATCTCTTCGACGATTTCCTGAATTGACGTGGCGATAGAAGAAGGCGTGCTACCGCTTTTTAAAGCGAAGTCATTGATGCCGATAAGGAGAACCACCACGGATGGGGAAAGAAGGAAAACGCTCTCTTCTAGGCGCTTCTTGAGCCCTTCGCTCGTATCTCCGCCAATGCCGCGGTTATAGACCCGATAGTCTTTATTGAGAAAGCATTCATTCACCGGGTAATTGTCGGTGAGCGAATCGCCGACGAGCACCACCTCGCCTTTTTTCGCTTCTTTATCAAGCAGAGCGAATTCAGCCTTCTTTTGCTCGTATCCGGCTTTGAGAATCATTTCGAAAGTATCGCCAGCCCCTTTATCGTAACTAGCCTTCTCTCTCTTCTTGCTGGAAAAGAAAAGGGAAAAGCAATAAAGAAGCGAAAAGAGGAAAAGAGCGCCGAACGCTATTGTCGAGATGATCCATTCCATAAAAGCTCCTTCGCTTTATAAGCGCTCCCTTTCCCGGCGTCGATCTCCCCTTCGTATAGCTTTAAATGAGGGAGATTGCTTTTGACTGATTCCAATAGATGCCTACGGTAAAGGCTATCGGCGTTGCCTAATCCGCCGATGATCCCAAAAGGAATGCCGCTATCGACATTTAAGCGGCGATAGGTCGCCTCCACCATCGCATAAGCCTCTTCCGAGGTTTCGATCAGTATCTTTTCGCTATAGGGGTCGCTTTCATTCATCGTCACGATTTTGGCGAAAGACGCTATTTCCTTCCGGCCCGCTTTTTCCATAAATGAGGCGAAAGCCACTGGTTCATCAGAGCCGAGTATATCTTTGATCGAAGCGAAAAGCGCTCCTTTTTCCGCGCGCCCATCGATGCCTTTCCCAAAATACTGAAGCGCCCTTCTTCCAATATCATAAGAACTGCCCAAATCCCCTTCTTGGTAGCAGTATCCGCCGCTTCTTGCCCTTCTTTGCTCATATTCGCCATAAGCGGCTGATCCAGTCCCGGCGATAAGGATAATGCTCCCGCCGCTTCCTTTTATGGCATAGCAAGCATTCACCGAGTCATTGTCGCTAGAGCAAACGGGGGCGGCAAATACTTCGCACAGCAAAGAAGAGCACGTTTCTTTCGCTCTCTCGCCCATTATCCCGCCGATACCGGCGAAAACGGCGTCTGGCGCATGAATCAATTTTTCTTTGGCGGAAAGAAAGACCTCTTTTATCTCTTCTAGGGAATATGTATCAAAAGCGGTTCCGTTCAATACGAAAGACTGGGCGATATTCCCTTCCTCGTCAATCAAAGTGAAGGCGGTTTTGCTCCCCCCTCCGTCTATCCCGAGCGCGTATCTATTGTTTTTATCTGACATAAGCTTGAATTATCCCCGTATTTTCCCCTTCTATTAAAGGCTCTATGTAATATTCCTTGATCGTGGCAGGAATGATAAAGGTTTCCGCATAATGGACTTCAAAGGGGGAGAAACTGCCATCGACTGACGTTATTTTGGCGGCTTTTCCTTCAACGAGATTATTCATGTTGACGGAGCCGAAAGTGCTGACTTTGATCCGCGAAGAGAAGAACTTCCTTCTCGTCTCGATGAATTCGGCTTCATGGAGCCCTGTTTTGACCCACCCATCTTCTAAAGCGGAGAAACGGTTGACGAGATTCCTTTTGACCCAGCCCGTGGTCCTATCCATTTGGATGACTTTCTCGCCGTGCTCGATATGGATAGGGCGAGGGAGCCCGTCTAAGCCGACTCTTCCCCAATCGTAAAGCTTGAAAGTGAAAATATAAGGGGTGGCGCTTATCTCAAGCACCATCGCGTTTTTCCCTGAGCAGTGGATTGTTCCGGCCGGGATAAGGAAATGGTCATGCTTTTTGGCGGGGAAATGGTTTACGTATTTTTCTGCATCGAACCTCTTCCCTGTGCGCTGGCTCTCTTTGAGCGCCTCCACAAGCTCCTCTTTTTTAACTCCTTCCTTAAGCCCGAGATAAACAGAGGCATCCTCTTTTGCATCCAATATGTAATAGGACTCGTCTTGCGTGTAGTTCATCCCGAAGTTGTCTTGGATATACTGCGTCAAAGGATGAACTTGAAGGGAGAGGTTGCCCCCATCAATCGTATCGAGAAAATCGAAGCGGATCGGGAATTCATCGCCAAAGCGCCCATAAGCCCTCTCGCCGAGCAGATTCTTCGATTCGAAGAAAACCAGATTGGAAGCTGGGGTATATAGATTCACACCGTCAAAATCGAAGCATAGGGCATTCTCTTCCGGTACCCCGTCGAATGACCAGGCGTAATTCTCTTTGCTTTGATCAAGATGGCAGACTTCTTTCATCCATTGCCCACCCCATACCCCTGGATCGAAATAAGGGACAAGGCGGAAAGGGCGATAAGACAAAGCGCGGAGAGCGGAGAAAAGATCTTCGCTTTTCACCATCTTCCAGCTAGAGTCGTCATTGGCGTCGATATAGTAGGCCGATTTCCTGAGTATTCTCTTCTTGAGCCTATCGGCGACTCTCCATTCGACGAAATACCCTCTTTTGAATTTCTTGAGGGGGTCTTCATCATGATTATCTGCGTGCCAATTGCTCTCTTTATTGCGGAAGCGAAGCTGCATTTCCCACCTGTTTATCTCCGCGAAAACTACGTTCTTTTCATTCACGAGAGTTGAGCCGAACCCGTAATAAACGGCTTTTGGCGGCATGTTCTTTTTTAAGCGCCCGATTTTCTCAAGGTCATAGAAATCCTCGATATGGAAATGGCTCATCACGCCAAAGACCCTATCATCGGTCAAAAAAGGATTGATGAGGGAAAGGATCTCCTCGTCGCTTTTGGCGCATTCTTCCACGTCGATTGCGACTCCGCCTATTTTGCCCGCCAAAAGGGTGGCGATATCTTTAACTGCCTCTTTATGGACGCCTGGATAATATTCCAGCGTTATATAGCGTTCGCCCAGAAAGCGCGAGGCGAGCTCCTCGACGATATCGTTTTTCCCTTCGAATGCTTCCCCTTCTGCTTTATTGACTGGGTTTTTCTCGTAAAGAGAGGCAAATGGCAAATAATTAGGCTTTTGGCTCATAAGTGTAATTTCTCCATAGGTGGTTGAGTATCTTCGCCTCCAAATAAGCCACTCCCCCGAAAGCGATGAACAAGAAGGCAAAGCTCACGTAAACGATGAGATAGAGCGAGCCTACAAACGCAAGAGCGAAGGGGATAGACAAATAGAAGTAGCGATGGGCGAAAAGAAAGGACAGATAGACGTGATGAATGGCGTCACCATCGAATTTGACGGATACTGGATAAAAGAAGCTGGCGATCATCCCTATCTCTAATAGCAGGGCCAGGAAAACGGAGAAAGCTATTATCTGCATCGTTCCTTTTCCCAAAGAGGAATAGAGGATCGTGATCAAGAAATAGGATCCCACAATCACCAAAGCGAGAAGGATATTGATGAGAATTGTCTCCTTGAATTCATCTTTCCAGTGTTTGAAGTAATTCCTGATGTAGTAGCCAGAATCGTCGCTTTTCAGTTCCATAAAGGCGGCAAGCAAAGCGCTCCATGATGTCCCTATCCCCAAACCGAGCGTCAAAGCGGATGTTAGAAGGAAAATCAGATTGAGGAGCAATATGCTGCCGATTAAGTTGACGATTCTGACTGCTTTTTCCATAAAAGGTGGTGGGCGAGCTTAACTGTGGGGGTCAGCCCGCCCATAAAAGGAAGGGGCTTATTTACCCTCTTTCTTTTTGCGTTTATTGAAGAAGACGATTAGTCCGGCGATAATCGCGATAGCGGCGACTCCGCCGACGATCCCGCCGATGATCGCGCCGATATTCGCGCCTGCATTAGCCTTCTTCGCGATTTTGCCAGTCGCGGAAACGAACTTGACGTTTCCGTCAGCATCCGTGGTCGAGATATTGTCGATTTTGATCTTCGTCTCTTCCCCTTCCCCGATCTTGTATTGCTGCAACGAGATAGAGAAGGCGCTGGAAGTGGATACGGCATAATCAGCGCCAAGGGCGGCGGCGTTGAAAAGGTCAGAATGGATCATGGTGTCGATATAGCCGTATACGCTCCAATAGTTGACCGTATAGCACTCTTTCCAGGTGTAGGTGTCATCGCTATTCTTGGTCAAGCTTGCCCAAGGGGTGCCAGCATCATCTAGCTCAGCGAGCTCACTCACTTCGTAATTGCTCGTCCCGATAAGCGTCTTTGTCTTGGAGATGTATTCCGCGACATTGCTCCAAGAATAGCTAAGGTGATAGACATAGGCCTTCCATTCATTGGTGGTATTGGTGCTCGCCATATCGGCTTTGGCGAGCTCCATATAGGAATCGTTCCAACCCGTGCTTTGCTTCGTGTCGATAGAGAAGGAAAAACCGCTTGGGATAATGCTTTTGATGC
>CAVKAR010000032.1:0-17689 GCA_963654425.1 Lachnospiraceae bacterium | reverse complement strand
GCAAATACATGGCGGTGGCCGTAGGCAAGGGCTTGATAACTTGGGAGACGATCGACGAATACATCGCCGTATGGAAGGAGGAACTGCTGAAGTTCCTTGAATGAGGGCCGATGCGTTCCGGGGCTTTGCGTTTACGAACGCGAGAAAAGCATAGATGGCAAATGATTTTCAGTGTCTTTTCTTGTCAAATATTTTTTTCGCACATCAATGAGCATTTCCGTTGATGCGTTTTTGGAACATGCTACAAAAATCACCGCAAAAACGGCCTATGTGTTAAAAATATTGTTGATTTTGCTTCCCGAGTACGGTCTTATAGTTCAATGCGCTCTGACTCGATATGAACGCGGCGCTTATAAAAAGCAATGCCGTATATTTGCATGTAGCTTGGAGAAAATCGTTTTAGCTCATCTATGTATCCGCGTTTTTTAATTTGTTCAAGCGCCTTGCTGGCATAATTTTTCAGCCTAGTTTGATCCGCGTTTGATTTAAGGGCTTTGACTTCGATTATAAAAGGAAGGGCTGTTTGCTTTTTTTTGAATAAACGATGATATCGGCTCTCCCATCGCCAGCGTTCACCTCATTTTTTATGATGTGATTCTCAAAAATGAGCGATAACGCTGTAGCGAGCATTATCTGGTAATTTTTCTCTTTGCCGAAATCGTAATAGGAAAATGATGAGAGCAGATATTTCTCAAGAGAATTTTCAAGTGCGTCAGCATCGCCATTTTCAAACGCCGATTTGATACGCAATATTGAAGCAAGATCGCTTTGCTTTATGTAACGAAGAGTTACTTCGCGCCTGAAGACCGCCGCGATTTCTTTATTCGGAACCACCAAAGAATAAAACAAGTCACCGATTTTGCTATCGATAGTCAAATATCCGCTCGCCAATAAGAAAGACAAAACGTTCTGAGCGCTACCGCTTAGGTCTTTATAACTTAAAGCTATGTCTACTAGTGAAGGAACGCTTTCCCCGACCAATAGCGATAACAGGATGCCGTCAGCTTTCATTTTATCGATGATGTTGCCGAGCACGATATTGTCGGCTGTGTTATTCCAATATGTTTGAAGCTGCCCGCCGCTTTGCAAAAAGCTTAGCACGGATAAAGGGTTATAAACCGTTGCCTCGCCGAATTTATATCCGCCGTACCAGTTACGAATCTCTTCGGATCTATCATCATATCCATAATAATGAAGAAGTTCTTTCGTTTCGTTTTCGTCAAAACCGAATCCTTCATCCAAGTTAGTGGACATGATTGAATTCACGATTAAGTTATTGAGCCCTGAGAAAAGCGATTCCTTGGCAATTTGCAACACGCCAGTTATAACGGCTAAGCGCAAAGAAGAGTTGCTTTTTAAGAGCGATGAGAATAACTGCTTTAGAAAGAGGATTGTCGGTTCGTAAAATCCATTTGTGAAGCTGTAATGAGCGGGCGCATCATATTCGTCAATCAAAACGATAGCCTTTTTGTTCGATGCCTTTTCTAAAAAAGCGGTCAGTTTTAGCAATGACGAGGTGTATTCAATGTCACTTGCTGCGCCTTCTAATATCGAACGAAAATACGTTTTGTCTTTTTCGGTGAGTGAGTTTGATCATAGCAAAAAGGAATGGCGTTCGTATTCGTTAGAAATCAGCTCACGTATTTTGGCAATCAAATCGGGATAAGTTCCAGCGATGGCGTTTTTTAAATCTAGGTGAACGACGGGGAAGGCTTGAAAATAGTTGCCTACAGCTTCTGGGTTTTTCCAAATTGCTTTATCGGAAAAAAGTTCGGATTTATCAGCGTTTGTCTTTTCAAAGAAAGCTTGTAACATCGATATCATAAGTGATTTGCCGAATCTTCTAGGAAGGGAAAAAAGGACGCTTGAACCGATTGGCAATTCAATCAAATCGCTGATGATTGGCGTTTTATCAACATAGTAGCAATCGTGGCAAACTGCCTCGAAGTCATCTATGCCAAGCGGTATTTTTTTCATATTCGCACCTCCGCGCATATCGTTCTACCTTGTTTTGCTACAACTTGCTACTTCTTGCTACAACCGGCTACAATCTGCTACATCTTGCTACTTTTTTGCAAAAACGACCGCAAATGCTCGCTTCTTGTTTCAACTATCTATCAAAAAGCACATTTACCGCCTAAAAGCTCATAGCAGTTGCTACAATTATTCGCGTTAGGCAAAAAACATGATCAAAGGTTTCAAAAACGCAAATTGCGTATTCGCCTCAGGCGTGAAAAAGAGTTCCATAGTCTTTGAAGGAGGTCTTATCGCCTCCTTTGATGATAACGACGAATGGTATCCTGAGCTGAGGGACGATATCTATTTGGCTCCTGGGTTTATAGATGAACACATTCATGGGGCAAACGGGTCAGACGTAATGGATGCATCTTTTGCTTCCCTCGACAATATGGCCAAATCTTTGCTCAAAGAGGGCGTTACTTCTTTTTTGGCCACGACCATGACTGAATCGACCGCTTCGATTGAAAAGGCCTTATCGAATGTAAACGAATACCGCAAAGAAGACAAAAGGCAGATGGCTAAAGTCGCGGGAGTTCATCTAGAGGGCCCGTTTATCTCGCCGGAATACAAAGGTGCGCAACCTTTGGAATTCATCAGAACCCCTAACAAGGAAGAGCTCGACCGTTTTTATTCTTTATCTGGCCAATCGATCAAACTAGTGACGTTTGCTTATGAAAACGACAAAGACGATGCCTTCCTGTCTTATTGCTTAAGCAAAGGCATAAGGCCGAGTTTAGGCCATTCTTCATGCAATGGGAAGCTTGCGATAGAAGGATATAAAAAAGGCATAAAATGCGTAACGCATCTATTCAATGCCCAAAAGGGTTTCCATCATCGCGATGTCGGAGTAACGGGCTCGGCTTTATTGACTGACGGCGTGAAAACCGAATTGATTGCGGATTTGCATCATTCTTGCCCTGAGGCTGTTGAGATGGTCTTCCGCCTAAAAAAGAAAGAAGATATCATCCTTATCTCCGATTCCACCGAAGCCAAATATCTCGAAGAAGGGGCAAAAGCAAAGCTTGGCAGCCAAGATATCTATGTCAAAAACGGCGTTGCCGTTCTCTCTAACGGCGTCATCGCCGGCAGCATCTTGCGCTTAGATGAGGCTTTAAGAAACGTGCGGCCGCTTGCCAAAGGGTATAGCTATGCCGATCTCATAAATCTCGTCACCCTGAATCCGGCCAAAAACATCGGACTAGATAAAGAGACAGGGTCATTAGAGGTTGGACACCGCGCCGATTATCTGCTTCTAGACAAAAACTTCCGCGTTTTGGCGGTTTTCGTCGATGGAAGATTGTCATATGGATCAATCGATTATCTTTTAAAGGATTAATAAGGAGAGAACATGAAAGTATTCGTATTCAAAAACAAAGAAGAGTTAGGAACCGCTTTAGGCAACGAATTCGCGGCTTTGGTGAAAAAGAACCCGAAAGCCATCCTCGGTTTAGCGACCGGCTCAAGCCCGCTTGAGACATACGGGGCGATGGTTAAAGCCTACAAAGACGGGGTCAGTTACAAAGAAGTGAGCTCATTTAACCTCGATGAGTATCTGAATTGCCCACTAGAAGACCAGACATATCGTTATTTCATGGAAGAAAACCTTTTCTCCCATATCGATATCAAAAAAGAAAACACACACTTCCCATCGGTGAGCGAACTCGGCGGATATGACGAAGATATAAAGAAAGCCGGAGGCGTTGATTTTCAGCTCCTAGGCATCGGGAGAAACGGCCACATCGGTTTCAATGAGCCGAATACCGCCTTTGATTCCTTGACGCACGTTGTCGAGCTTACCCCTTCCACCAGAGAAGCCAACGCGCGCTTCTTCCGGAATGATTTATCGTTGGTCCCGACAGAAGCTGTGACTATGGGCATTGGCACCATTAAAAATAGCAGGCGCATTGCCTTAATCGCAAACGGCGTCGATAAAGCCGAAGCCGTTGCCGCTCTCTACAAGAAAGAAGAGAACCCGCTTTTCCCGGCGACAGCGCTTATTGCTCACCCTAATTTTGAAGTTTACGTGACTGAGGAGGTCGATAAGGCCGCCAAAGCGCTGCTTAAATAAAAATAAAGGCGTTTCTTCAATTTGGTTTTTTATCGTCGACCTTATAGATCGCTTTTGGCGATGTCGCTTTTCCGATTCGCTGTTTTTGCGATTAAACGCATGTTTTAAGAATGGCCTTATTACGCGACTTTGCTCTACTTAACCACAACTTTGCTGTTAAAGCTGTTCGCTTTGCTAATTAACGACCAAAACATAAAAACACATGTCTCTATGGCATCAAATTCACAAGCTTTGCCGCTCAATTTAAAGGAATCAAAAGTCGCTTGATTGATCGCGAGCAAGAATAGTGTTTATCGCCTATTTAGCTTTCTTTAAGGATTCTAAGCCTAAAGCAGCGGCGCCATATATTCCCATGTCGGCGCCTAAGGTTGATATGAGTATCTCTACTTTCGGGCACAAGCCATTGCCAAAGCCGTATCCACGTTCTTCAAGGAAGTTCACGATCGGCTTTCTCAAATTTTCGCCTTGTTTCGACACGCCACCCGATAAAATGATGGCTTCTGGGCGGAAAATCGCAATGAAGTTCAAGATGCCTTCACCAAGATAACGAACATAGTCGTCTACTACTTTTTTCGCAACTTCATCTCCTTCTGCAGCACATTTAAAAGGCAAGGCACCGCCGGCTTTTTCGACGTTATCGCAATACTTCCACATCAAGGAATCCTTGTTCTTTTCCATGGCTTCACGCGTCATTCTCTTCAATGCGTTAGCGGAAGCATAAGCCTCTAAGCATCCTTTTCTGCCGCATGTGCATTGCTTGCCATCCATCTCGATGACCATATGGCCGAGCTCAGCGCCTTTTCCTTCGTTCCCGATGTATAGGTGATCATCGAGATATAGCCCTCCGCCTACTCCTGTCCCCAATGTCAAAAGAATGGCGTTATGATAGTTTTTGGCGGAGCCGTAATAAACCTCTCCTAGCATTGCGGCGTTCGCATCATTATCGAAAGCCACGGGCATTCCGGCGGCTCCCCTCAGCATTTTCGCGACTTCAACGTGTTTCCAGCCTAGATTATTTGAGTAATCGCAAGTTCCTTTGAAAGCGTTGATTGCCCCAGGGCAGCCACAGCCAACTGCGATGAGCTTCTCATCTTCTTTGAGCCTTTTGACGGCGTCTTTGACGTTTTTGGAAAGTCTCTCCAAAGTCGTTAATGCCTCTTCCCCAGGGAATACGGGAACAACGAACTTGTGCCTCATTTCCCCTTTTTCGTCTATGAACGCGGATTTGATGGACGTTCCGCCGATATCGATGCCTAATGCGAGATTCTTCATGCTAGTGTCTCCCTTGCTTCGAATTATTGTACTAGCAGCGCTTCGTTTAGTCTTTGAAAAGAGAAAAAAGATAGAAGCAAGAGTAATCTTCCGCTTTTTTAAAACGACAAAAGCCGTTTGCCAGCTTAACTAATAACAGTTTAAGTTCGAATCCAGATCAAAACGCAAATCAGAAACGATTTCATTAAATATATGCTCGATTTGCGAAGGTTTTTTATGCAAGAAGCCGCAATTATGGGCCTTGCTCTTTTTCATGATACGCAAAGCGCTCAATGACGGCGTTCCGCAGAATTGCAGCGATTATTTTTTCGATCAGATATTCCAATTTGTTATGAACAAACGAATTCTTCACCGTTTTTCTCGGCCTTTCCATTGGACTATAGACGCTAATCATCAAGTGGTAGAATGACAAAACTTTCCTATTTATACCATAACGGGTATAAAAGAAACATCAAACACTTGTTTTATACCCTTAAGGGGATAATATATATAATACACTCGATAACGTCTTATGAATCAGATTGCTGAATTTGTGAAAACAAAAAGAAAAGAAGCTGGGCTAACTCAAAAAGAGTTCGCCTTGAGATCCGGACTAGGCCTGCGCTTTGTTCGCGATTTAGAGCAAGGCAAAGAGACCGTCCGCATGGACAAAGTCAACGTTGCTCTCCGAATGTTCAATATGGAAGCAGGGCCTACTAATCTCAGAAAGAAAAAGCAAAGATGAACTTATCTCGAAAAGCATATGTGTATATCGAAGATGTTCTTGCGGGCATCGTGGCAGAAAACGATAAAGGATACGTTTTTCAATACGATCATGACTATTTATCCAGCGACAAACCGTCACCTGTTTCGCTGACTCTTCCGCTTAGAGAAACCCCTTATTTTTCAAACACCCTCTTTCCGTTTTTCGATGGCTTGATTCCGGAGGGCTGGTTATTAAACATCGTTACGAGCAATTGGAAAATCGATAGAAATGACCGCTTTGGCATTTTGCTTGTCGCCGCCAAAGACAGCATCGGAAACATCAGCGTACATGGAGAAAAGGCACAATGAATTGCTTATGCTGCGGAAAGCCCCTTAACGACAACGAAACAAATGGCTGGCACCATTCTTGCGCAAAAGCATTTTTCGGCACGAGAAACTTGCCTATTATTCGTCTTGACGATGAAACGCTGCAGGCTTTGGCGCAAGACAGCGTAAAAAAAGGCTTTGTTGTCCCTGGGGTTCAGGAAAAAATTCCGTTGCACTTAAGCAAGGTCGATGGAGAAACTCGCCTCGCTATCATCGATTATCCAGCAGGATATATTTTGAAACCGCAGTCAAGTGCATATAAAAACTTACCAGAAATGGAACAGCTCGTCATGCTCATGGCGAACGTGAGCGGCATAAAAACTGTTCCCCACTGTTTATTCGAAAGCGAGTCTGGCGTTTGCTACATTACAAAACGAATCGATAGAATCGTCGTTGACGGTGTTACGCATAAATTGGCGATGGAGGATTTTTGCCAATTAGATAATCGTCTGACCGCAGACAAATACAAAGGATCGTATGAAAGGTGCGCGAAAATCATAAGCAAATATTCTTCTCGGGTCGGCGTCGATATGAGCGAATTCTATTTACGCCTGCTATTTTCGTTTGTCGTTGGAAATTCTGACATGCATCTTAAGAACTTCTCTTTGATTGAGGATGGCTACAAGAGCCGTTCTTATATTCTTTCCCCAGCATATGATTTGCTACCAACGAACATTGTCTTGCCTCTCGATACAGATGAATTAGCCCTGTCTCTGCACGGCAAAAAATCGCATATCACCAAAAATGATTTCTTGATATTCGCCAATTCGTGTTTCATTAGCAAAGAGGTTGCGAAACATTTGATCAACAAAATAATTTCTTTCAAGCAGACTTATATCAGCATGTGCAACGAATCTACGTTACCGGATGATTCCAAAAAGGCGTTTATCAAATTAATTGAAGAAAGGGTCCGAATCATTGCCAAATAGATAAAAACCGCTTAGAGCGAATCCAAGCGGTTTTTGAAGGGATTTTGAGGACTTTCTTATTTTTGTTTTTCTTTTGAGCGTTTGTCGTTGATGATCGCCATTTCTTTTTCGGTTATGACTTTTACCCCGTTTTCATTGGCCCATTTCACGCAACCCTTCAAAACGGTCGGGAGGAAAATCCTCGGGACTTTGACGAGTTTCGCCAAAGCATCATCCGTAAATTTGACATCGCCTTGAAGCCTTTCGGCGGCGTAGCGAACGCTGCTAACGCTCGTCTCGCGCATTGGGAGAAGCTCAGGGTGAGGTCGCTTAAAACGGGAGCACCAGAAGTTCTTGCTGTCGCGATAGCCGTAATCGACGGGAACGGGAGGAAAGTTCCAAGCAGTTACCCCGTTCACTATCGAGTTCCAGTATTTTTCTTTCATGTCGATATGATCGATTCTGAGAATGAAATGGGCTCCGAATTTCGAGGTTATGCCATTGAAGGAATGATAGGGCTCTGGATAACCGTTGAGCTCGCCAGGTTTATCATCTTGCGCACTATCGAGCTCTTTCATCCATGTGCATTCGACGACTTGGAAAGCCTCGGAGACGATTTGCGGGTATTCGCCTTTCGGGTCAATGTCTTTCGACTGTGAGTCTTCTAGATGGAAAAGGCAATTCTTCATCTTTTCCTCTGGCAAATCGCCAGGCCAGCCCATCCTTACCGCTTCCTTGAAGAGCTTTTTGTCATCAGGGATGAAGTTGAGCGTGCATTTTCCGGTTCGGAGAATGTTTTGGGCCGTGTTAGAGGAGTTGCGGCATTCTAGCAAGAAGGCATAGTAATCCTTGCCTGCGATGTAATAAGGCGCAAGCAGAGAATAAGGGCCTAAAGTCGTTTTCCCTTCTTTAGTCAGCGTGCCGATCATGACGACTGGCATCGGGAAGAACAAAGACGTTTGGTAAAAATTGTCTTTGGGGTCGAGGTTTTTGAAATCTTTTCTCATTTGTATCTCCTTTATAAGATTTTCTTAATCGTTTTTATGAGCGCTTCTTTCGATATTTTCTCTTCTTTTGAAGCGATAAGGATGATTTCCGGAACGAAAAAAAACGACTCTTCGTTGCTTTCGATGTTTAACGAGATAAGTCCTTTTTGCCACAGAGACGATATTTGACTTAGCAAAATCGGGCGAAGCTTAAGGTAATAGGACGGAAAGCTCGGGTCTTTGTAATTATCGAATATTTGCTTATGTTCATCGCTGAAGTCGACGACAAGATCATAAATGGTGGCAATGAGCTCATCTAATGTGCGGCAACTATTGGCCTTTTCCTCGGCTTTTCGGTACGAACTTTCCCAATCGCTGAGAATCAAAGCGCCAATCAAGCTCAGTTTGTCAGCGAAGTAATGATATAAAGTGCCAACGGCAACGCCGGCCCTTTTAGCGATCACGCGCATCGAAAATTGAGCAGGCGCGCATCCATATAATTCCATTTTCGCCGCTTCTAGGATTCTCTTTTTTGGTTCAAGCAAAAGTTTCGGCATGTTTTTATGAACGTGTTCATTTAATAGTTTACCCTCTTTATCTTGTTTTAGACAGTAATTTGCCGGTTTATCGACAACGCTTGCCTTGATGTTCTCTTTTGGTAGGTGTTTTCTTTTTCGCCGATGACTATTATTTCTTCATGCAATCTCTCAAAAAGCTTCTCATTCTCGGCCCAGGCCCATCTTCGAGCCACACAATTGGCCCATATCGCATTTCCAAGGATTTCCTTCATCGTATCGATGACAGAAAAACGTTGAAAATCGAAGTGACTCTTTACGGGTCATTGGCTTTGACGGGAGTGGGCCATGGCACCGACCATATCATCAAAGAAGCCTTTTCGCCTCTATCTTGCGAAGTCGGCTTCGATAATTCCTTCAAAGGGATAAAACACCCGAATACGATGGAATGCTGCGCCTATTTCGCTGATGGATCAAGCTTGCGCAAGCGATACGAATCGATAGGCGGAGGCTCATACAAAGAAGCCGAAAAGGAAGAAAGCAAAGAAGACAAGTATCCTTTTTCGACTTTCGACGGCCTAAAAGAATATATGAAGGGAAAAGGCATTGCTGATGCCTATCTTGCAATCGTAGATAACGATGATCCTGATATATTCGCTTATGGCAAAAAGATGCTTTTGGCTTCTTTTCACACGATTGAGGAAGGATTGGGCAAAAAAGGGATATTGCCTGGCCCATTGAAGCTTAAACGCGTTGCTAAAGACATATATGCGAAAGCCGAAGCAACAACAGATAGAGCCGACAAAAGGCTGCTTTACTTAACAAGTTACGCCTATAGCGTTGCCGAAAGCAATGCCAATAACGAACTTATCGTCACGGCCCCAACATGTGGGGCGGCAGGAGTTGTGCCAGCTTGTTTATACTACGAATGGAAGAATAAGCATTACTCGCTGACCTCTCTTGTCAAATCCTATCTAGTCGGTGCCTTAATCTGCTCTTTTATCAAAGAAAACGCCGGTGTAGCCGGAGCCTTATTAGGGTGTCAAAGCGAAATAGGGTCGGCCGCGAGTTTCGCCGCCGCCGCCTTATCGTATTTGCACGGCCTTTCTTTGTATCAGATAGAGTACGCCTCGGAAGTGGCGATGGAGCACTTTCTAGGCTTGACCTGCGATCCGGTAAACGGCTACGTCCAAATTCCCTGTATCGAAAGAAACGGCATCGCCGCCGTACACGCTTATTCCTCTTATTTATATGCAAAAACGATTGCCTTGAGCCGCAAGAACACCGTCTCTTTCGATAATGTCGTCAAAGCGATGAAAGAAACCGGAAATGAACTTCCGCAAGAGCTTAAAGAAACCTCGCTTGGCGGTTTAGCGAGCGTCATTTGCAAGTAAATATCGACACTATTTTTGTCGGAAAAATCCTTGTCGGAAAAATCCGACAAAGATATAATGTAGTTATGAAAACCGATAAGAGCGCTTTTGTTGGACGCGAAAGCGAACAAAAAGCCATCAATTACCTTCTCTCGCGTACAGGGTACCGCGGCGCGATTCTCTACGGGAGGAGACGCTTAGGCAAAACAGCGCTGCTGCGACACTGCTTATTGAACAAAGGTGTTCCATGCGTTTTTTATCAATGCGATCAGGAAAGCGAACGCAGCAATACTGATGGGTTGACGAAAACCATTGAAGAATCGCTAGGGCTGAGCAACTTGCATTTCAACAAATTCATCGATGCCGTTTCTTTCGTTTTCAAAAAATCGGTTGAGAGGGAAATATATTTTGCGATCGACGAATATCCGTATATCCGCAAAATATTGCCTGCGTTTGACTCGAAGCTCCAGAGCGTAATCGACGAATATAAAGACAAAGCTTCGCTGGCTTTCTTTCTTTGTGGCAGCAGCATATCCATCATGGAGGCCCTTTTAATGGAGGACAATCCTCTTTATCGACGATTTTCCTTGCCGCTTTTGCTAAAGGAAATGGACTATTTCGAATCATCTGCTTTTTATTCGTCTTTCTCAAACGACGATAAAGTAAGGCTCTTTGCCGCTTTCGGCGGGTCGCCTTTTTACAATGCTCAAATAGATGAGCGACTTTCAGTGAAAGAGAACATCATCCGTCTATTGACAGGCCCCTTTGCAAGCATCTCCGACGATATCGTGGTCAACTTGAAAAGCGAGATGTCGAAAATCAACAACGCAAACGCCGTTTTTTCCGCCATCGCCGCAAAGAAAGCGTTCCATTATTCTGATGTTCTTGCTAAATCGCACGTTGCCTCCTCATCTATCTTAAGTGATGTTCTTGAAAAACTTGAAAAAGCAGATTTAATCAACCATATTTCACCTATCAATCAGCCAAAAAATAAGCAAACATCAGGATACATCATCAAGGACAACGCCCTTCGTTTTTTCTATCACTATATTTTTCAAAACGGAAGCGCTCGCTCAATTTTGGATGAGAATGTCTTCTATGATCGATATGTCAACCAAGACTTCGAAAGCGAATACGTGCCAAAAGTTTTCGAAACGATTGTCAAACAGTATTTGACTAGGAGAAACAAGCGTGGAGAGAACGACCCCTTATTTACCGACATAGGAACATATTGGTATGACAATCCGCGCGAAAAGAAAAACGGGCAGTTTGATGTCGTCGCTAAATGTGACGACGGCTATTTGTTCTTTGAGGCGAAATTTACGAGCAAGCCAATCACTGACGATGTGATCGAGCGCGAGATCGAGCAAGTCAATGCCACAAATCTCAAACCGATCAAATATGGTTTTGCTTCTCGCTCCGGTTTCGCGTTAGCAAAGCCGTCTTCGTATATTTTGTTTGACTTGAATGACATATACAATGGTTAGACGATTAAACTGATTATGCTCGTTTGTGTTCATAATTGTTCAAATATTTCCATTAAATTAACTTAATTGTAATAAAACAATCAAAAACGATAATAAAAAATCAAATGTGCTAGGATAACGACGAATATGAAAGTTATCGCGGTTGATTTAGGGGCGACAAGCGGAAGGGTGATGGCGGTCACTCATGAAAATGGTCGTTTTCGTATTGAAGAATGCGCCCGTTTCCTAAACAAAACGCACATCGATGAAAAAGGGTACCTGCGCTGGGACTTCTCGTATTTGCTCGATAACGTCAAAAACGGAATAAAAGAAGCCTTAAGGAAACACCCTGATGTTGCTTCGATCGGCATTGATACATGGGGCGTTGATTACGGGTTGCTTAAAAACGGAAAGCTTATCGATGACCCGATTTGCTATCGCGACGCCCATTCTTTCGAATCGCAAGAACGGATGCTCAAGAAAATGCCTTTCTCGAAAATTTACGAGTTGGCCGGCATCCAAAACATCCACCTCAATACGCTTTATCAGCTCGGCGCTGATCCACGCAACCCAAAAGAGGCCGACACGTTGCTACTGATGCCTGATCTTCTCGCTTATTTTTTGACGGGTGCCAAAAGAATGGAAGAGACCAACGCCTCAACTACCTCCTTATATTCTTACGAAAAGAGGCAAGTTTTGAATGAACTCCTTTCTCTTGCGGATGTGCCTTCTGGCTTATTCCCGCCGATGATATTCCCTGGTGAAAAATACGGGTGTCTTTTAAAAGAATGCTTGCCCGATTCGCTAGATAAGCAAATAGATGTAATCGCCGTGGCTACCCACGATACGGCTTCTGCCGTTTTGGCGGCTTCCGGAACAGGAGATTTCGCTTATATTTCAAGCGGTACCTGGTCGCTTATCGGCACGGAACTCGATCATAAAATAGCAAATGAGAAAAGCCGCGAATACAACTTCACGAACGAAATCGGCTACGACCATTCCATCCGCTTCCTCAAAAACGAGATGGGGATGTTCATCCTTAACGAAATCAGAAGCGATTACAAAAAGAAAGGCATCGACATCAAGGTTGATGATATCGTCCCGCTGTCCGAAAAGGCCAAAGACATGCCTTTTGCGATTGATATAGATGACCCAATCTTCGAACAACCTGGCGAGATGCTCCGCAAATTGGATGAATATCTAAAAAAGAAAGGCATCGATGTGACGATGACGCCTGGGGAAACGATTAAGCTCATCTATCGCTCGATGGCCAAAAAATACGATGCCGTCATCAAACAGCTGGAAGAATTGACTGAAAAGCGCTTAACTTCGATTCTCATTGTCGGAGGAGGCAATCAAGCCAGCTTGCTCAATCAATACATAGCAAACCAGACACAGAAGCCAGTCGTAACAGGGCCAAGCGAAGCCACGGTCGTCGGAAACGCCTTAGCCCAATTTATCGCCCTAAAAGACGTGAAAGATGTCGCGACAGGGCGAGAGCAAATCGCCGCTTCATTCCCTGCGCGTGTCTATTACCCCAAGAAATAAGGAGGACCAATAATGTCTAAGGAATCTAGTTTCGAGAACGCCAAGAAAACCTATGAGTCTTTCGGCGTTGATGTCGAGAAGGCTATCGCGAGAGTTAAAAACATCCCGTTATCTATCCATTGCTGGCAAGGCGATGATGTCCTTGGATTAGAAGGATGCACAAGCTTAGATGGCGGAATTCAAGCGACTGGCAATTATCCTGGCAAAGCCCGCACCAAAGACGAATTAATGGCTGATTTGGAAAAGGCATTATCTTTAATGCCTGGCAAAAAGAGGCTGAATTTGCATGCTTCTTACGCAATACTCGGCGAAGATGAAGGAAAAGTCGACCGCGATCAATATTCTTTCAAGTATTTTGAAGAATGGGTGGCTTTTGCAAAGAAAAACCGTTTAGATGGCATCGATTTCAATCCGACTTTCTTCTCTTCTAGCAAAGTCAAAGACAATTTAACGCTCTCTAGCCCGGATGAAGAGACACGCCATTTCTGGATTGAGCACGGGAAACGCTGCTTGGAGATTTCTAGCGAACTAGGAAAAGCGTTCAACAAACCAGCCATGATGAATATCTGGATCCCCGACGGCTATAAAGACGTCCCGAGCGACCGCCTTTCGCCAAGAATCCGCTTGCGTGATTCTTTGGATGAAATGCTTTCCTCCAAATCCTGGGACAAAAATTACGTCATCCCGACGGTTGAGAGCAAGGTTTTCGGAATCGGGCTCGAGTCTTATACGGTCGGGAGCAGCGAATTCTATCAGAATTATGCCGCTACGCGCGGAATCACTTGCCTTATGGATATGGGCCACTATCACCCGACGGAAACCGTATCTGACAAAATCCCGTCTTTATTATGCTTCTACGACAAACTAGCCCTTCACGTCTCGCGCCCCGTCCGCTGGGATAGCGACCATGTCGTCATTTTCGATGATGAACTAAAGGAAGTCGCCAAAGAGATTATCCGCAATAACGCCGACGACAAGATTTTGATCGGCTTGGATTACTTCGATGCCTCCATCAACCGCATCTCCGCCTGGGTTACCGGACAAAGAAGCGTGCAGAAAGCTCTCCTATACGCTGCTTTGCTGCCAAACGAAGAACTCGCGAAACTCGAAGAGGAAGGCAATTTCACCAAGCTCATGGTCATGCAAGAGAAAGTCAAGCTTTTGCCATTTGGTGAGATATGGAACGAATATCTTTCTAGGGAAGGCATGAACGATGACTATTATGACGATGTGATGAATTACGAAAAAGAGACACTAGCAAAGAGGGGTTAACGAAAATGAAAGACATAATGACTGCGCCGTTTCTGAAAGAATTCTGCAAAACGGCATCGAACATGTACCGCTTAGGATGGGACGAAAGGAACGGCGGGAACATCTCATATTTGCTGAAAGAGGATGAGGTTGCCGAATACCTTGATATCAATAAGGTGATTCGCGAAATCCCCCTCGCCGGCGTCCATAAGTCGAATATCGACGTCTCTCCTTTGGCGGGCCGCTACTTCTTGGTGACCGGCACTGGCAAATATTTCAAAAACGTTGAGAATGATCCAGAAACGAATTTAGGCATCTTCCGCATCAATGAAAACGGAACGGGCGTTGAGCTTTTGTGGGGATATAAAGACGGCGGGCGTTTCACAAGCGAACTGCCAGCCCATCTCCTTTCCCATATGGCGCGATTAAAGGCAGATCCGGAAAATCGCATCATCATGCATACCCATCCAACCAATATCCTTGCGATGAGTTTTATTCACCCTCTCGATGAAAAGCTTTTCTCCCACACCCTTTGGAGAATGATGACCGAATGCATCGTGGTTTATCCTGAAGGAGTGGGCGTGCTCCCGTGGATGCTATGCGGAACAGATGAAATCGGGGTTGCTACCGCCAAAAAAATGAACGACTTCCGCCTTGTTGTCTGGGCGAATCATGGTATTTATGGAGCTGGGAAAAACCTCGATGAAACCTTTGGTCTCATCGAAACGGTCGAAAAAGCCGCCGAGATTTATAACCTCATCGGCAGTCGCCCAATCATCAACGACATCAGCGATGAGGACATGGTGCAGCTCATTCATCAGTTCAAACTAGAAAAACAAGCGCGTTGGGATTTTCTCTCCATCCCAAGAGAATAAAGAAAAGAGGCCCGGGGAAGGGTCTCTTTTCCTTCTTAATGATTCACTAGATTCGCGATTCCGTAGTCCCGGTATTCCTTGAGCGTCAAATCGCTCGCATTGGTGAATATCTCATCATATTCCTCAAGCTTTTCCGTGCGGAAGAGAGAATGGCTGTTGAATTTGTTTTTGTCAACGAGGAGGCATCTTTTTTCGCTTCTTTCGAAAGCTTTTTTCTTGATTTCCATCGTTGCGAGCGTCTGCTCGTAGCTGCCATCAATAGAGATTGAGGTGCAGGAAGAAAGGAACAAATCGAGATGAAGGCGGTCAAGCTCCTCAAGGGCGAAGATCCCGTCTGTCGAATACGAGGAATATTGGATGAGGCCGCCTAAGAAAATCACTTTGACGTCTTTCTTTTCGGAAAGCTGGATGGCGAGCTGAAATCCATTTGTGACGATGGTTTTGCCAGCGAATTCAAGCTTATTGGCAAGGGCTAGGCAGGTTGATGAATTATCGATGAAGGCGGTGCTGAAGCTTGGAAGATTTTTGAGGGCGATCAAAGAGGTCTCCTCTTTGTCGTTTACGTTGGTTTCGCTACGGGCGAAGATGTTTGCCTCGTTCAGCAAATCGGCGCAGACGGCTCCCCCATGCGTGCGTTTGATTTGGCCAAGGCTCTCCATTTTCGTTAAATCGCGGCGAATGGTGGCTGGGGAAACATAAACGAGTTCGGCCAATTCCTCAATCGTGGCTCGCGAGTGTTTCTTCAAATACTCTTCTATCGTCTTGTAGCGCTCTTTCGCAAACATGTCTTTGGTCATAACTAACCTCGAATTCTAACTAGAATAATAGACAATTTATCGTTCTTTCGCCATAAGGCGATAAGCATTTTTTCGCTCTTTCCAAGTAAAGATAACTTAGAGGCCGTTTCAAGGATTATACTTATTCCGAGATTTCAACTTTTTCGGTTATTTGAGGTGAATGTTATGCAAAAGATAATCCTTACGGGCGATAGGCCAACCGGCCGCCTCCATTTAGGCCATTATGTAGGGTCGTTGCGCCGCCGCGTCGAGCTTCAGGATTCCGGCGACTTCGATGAGATTTACATCATGATCGCTGATGCCCAGGCTCTTACCGACAACGCCGAACACCCAGAGAAAGTCAGGCAAAACATCATGCAAGTGGCTCTTGATTACCTTTCTTGCGGGATCGATCCGAGCAAAAGCTGCATCTTTATTCAGTCAATGGTGCCTGAGCTCACCGAACTATCTTTTTACTACATGAACCTTGTAACGGTCTCCCGCGTTCAGCGGAACCCAACCGTCAAGGCCGAGATTCAGCAAAAGAATTTCGAATCAAGCATCCCACTAGGTTTTTTCACCTACCCAATCAGCCAATCAGCCGACATAACGGCTTTCAAGGCCACGACCGTCCCGGTTGGCGAAGATCAGGAACCGATGATTGAGCAGTGTCGCGAAATCGTGCGCAAATTCAATGATACATACGGGGAAACGCTTATCGAGCCAAAAATCGTTTTGCCGACGAATAAAGCCTCTCTTCGTTTGCCAGGAATCGACGGCAAGGCCAAAATGAGCAAATCACTCGGGAACTGCATTTATTTATCGGATGAGCCCGAAGATATCCAAAAGAAAGTCATGTCGATGTTCACTGATCCAACGCATCTGCGCCGCGATGATCCAGGGCACACCGAAGGAAACCCTGTTTTCATCTATCTTGATGCCTTTGCCAAAGACGAGCATTTCGCCAAATTCTTGCCAGAATACAAAAACCTCGATGAATTAAAGGCGCATTACGAAAGAGGCGGTCTTGGCGATATGGTCGTGAAGAAGTTTCTCAATAACGTCCTTCAAGAAGAACTACGCCCCATCAGAGAGAGAAGGAAAGAATGGGAGAAACGCTTGCCAGAGGTTTATGAAATCCTCAAAATTGGTAGCGAAAAGGCCGAAAGGAAAGCCGCCGCAACCCTCAAAGAAGTTCGTCACGCGATGAAAATCGATTATTTCGACGATGACAACCTTCTCAAATAGAACCCCGTTTGGTCACTTGATTACCGAAATACTCAATTAGGAAAGTCTTATATTCTAACCTTGTTTTAGGCAAAAGCATCAACTTTGTTGACGATTCTTTTTTTGTAGCGCTTTCGCGGTTGTTTAACTTTACAAAGGGGGTATTATTTTGGTGTAATCATTTACATGATCGACCTATCCAAAAGGCACAAGCATCAGTGAGAAATCATTGGCATTTTCCTGTGTTTGGGTTTTTACGCTAGGCGATCTGTAATTTGGGTATCGATAAAAGATTTCCCATATCAGCAAATATCGGCACTTTTTCGTTTTGGCG
>CAVKAR010000031.1:0-17742 GCA_963654425.1 Lachnospiraceae bacterium | reverse complement strand
ATTCATTTTTCAATAAGCTATTCCAACGAAATGTGCGTTGTGGCCATAAGCGATTCGAATGTAGGAATAGACATTGAATTCATCAAGCCTCATAGATCCAAAATTGATAGGTTATTGACTGAAAAAGATATTGAATACATTTCTTCTAGTGCGGAAAAAGATCAATCTTTCTATAAAATTTGGACAGGAAAAGAGGCTTATGCGAAAGCTTTGGGAACTGGATTGTCAACACCGCTTAATTCTTTTGAAATAGTCGATACATACAGCGAAAACCTCAAACATTTCAATTTGCTTGGAAATTATGTTGTCTCAATCTATTGCTCGGCGGAATCTGAATTTGAAAACCCTGTCGAAATTAGGATTTGAAATCTTTTCGTTTTTATTTGAGGAATTTCTTGATTTCGGCCGCCATTTTCTCCGGCTGGTCGTTGATAGGACTATGGCCGGATTCCAATTCGACGTAAGTGAATTTGCTCGGATCCCTAGTTCTAAAATAATCGTAGTTTTCATGTTGATTGAACCAAGGTATGGCCAAATCATATTTACCCCAGAATAAAAGGACCGGCTGATTGATTTTATGTATTTTGCCGTTTCCGGGAGCGTAGAGACTTGGCGTATCCGAAATATTGAAGGTTGATAACGCCCAATAAGATTCTGGCATGCATCTTTGTTTGCATGTCTCTTCTAGATATATTTCGTTGTCCTCGGCATTTGGATGACGCCCTGACGTGTATATGAGTTTGTCCCAAAGCGCGCCCATGTGTCTGAAGTCTTTTGTTTCGGCCCATATGCCAGTGATTTTGAGTGGCATGTCATTGGCCATCTCTTCTTGAGAAGAATAAGTTGCTCCATAAATCGGTCCGTTTTCATCTCTTTTGAAATAGGGGTGACCCCGGAAAGATAACGGATCTATTAGAATAAGCTTTTTAACCAAATCAGGTCGGTCTGCCGCTAAATCCATAGCCGCGGCCCCTCCGGTCGACCATCCCGCGACTGCTTCTGGCTTGATGCTGAGCGTGTCGCAGAATTCTTGGATGAGTTCGTTCCATTCCGAAACATGCCTGAAATATCCTTGGTTATAAGTCGTATCGCCATAGCCTCTCATATCAGGGGCGATTATCCTGAAATCGTTCTCAAGCAGTTCGATTAATGGGGTGTAATGGATGGAACTTGATTGATTGCCGTGTATCAATAAGATGATTTTCTCGCCTTTGAGGGTGTCCAAATAAGCCACCCTTTCGTTCGACTTTTTCAAATCGACAAAATGCTTCTCATAGTGTTTCATATACAAATAATAAGCAAAATCAAAGCCATTAAACACAAATGACACCGCTTTTTTCAAAGAAAAAGCCTTTTTGCGTATTATTCATAGTATAATTTCCTACTGCGTTCGGAGGTGTTATATGGTTATTTTTGGAAATGTGGTTACGATCGATCAAAAGATCGCCGAGTGGTTCAATAATAATTTCTCAACGATTCCTCTTCCGGAAGGCACTTGGAGCTATGGCAATTTCATTCTTTGCCTCCTTTCGGTGGCTTTATGCGCCTTGCTGACGGGATTGATTGGCATGGAGCGCGAAAGGCGCAGAAGAAGCGCCGGCCTCCGTACCCATTTATTGGTCGGACTTGGCTCTTGCATCATAATGATCATTTCCATTTATGGCTTCCCGCTTTCTGATTCTCAGCGCGATACCGCCCGTTTGGCCGCTCAAGTAATCGCCGGCATAGGCTTTTTGGGCGCCGGAGCCATCATCCATAACCGCACGAGCGTTACCGGCTTGACCACTGCTTCATCCATTTGGGCGACGATGGCGGTTGGTCTATCTTGCGGTTCCATGAATTTCATAATCGCTATCTTAGCTACCATAATCATCCTTTTCGTCCTTACTTATTTCCGCAAGGCCGAAGAGAAAATCGCCGCGGTGTCGCCAATGTTTATTTTGGTTGGCCCGGCTGAGCAGCCATTGATGACCACCTTAAATAAAATCGCCGAAGAGCAAGGATGGGAACTTTCCAGGGTAAACACGCGTCTTATCGAAGGTTCTGATGGGAAAACCGCTTTGGAAATAGCCTTCACCGTCACCGCAAACGATAAAAGAAAACTAGACAAAAACGAAATAATGTCTATTATCGATTCGAAGGTAATGCTAACTAGCATCCTTCCCATCGACAATCGTTGATGATTGGCCTCATCGGAGGCTTCTGTCGCCGTAGCTCAGCTGGATAGAGCAACTGCCTCCTAAGCAGTAGGTCAGCCGTTCGAATCGGCTCGGCGACGCCATGACTAAAAATAGGGCCTTTTTTGGCCCTTTTTCTTATCTTCGGCAATCATTGACTTGACAAGCGTTCGCTTGATGAATATATTTTTCAATGCGCCAAGCGAAGTTTGGGGCGTTAGCTCAGCTGGGAGAGCGCCTCCATGGCATGGAGGAGGTCGAGAGTTCGATCCTCTTACGCTCCACCATCTTGTAAAACGGCGTCCGCGATGGGCGCTTTTTTATTTTCAATGGCGGCGCAATAAGATAGTCACGATATTTGCTCATCGCGCTTTTTGAGCTTTTGAGCCCTTTTTGCATGGTTATTGTTGGATGCTGATCCCTGCTAAAAGGCTTCTTTGCAAAAGATGATGTGCTCTATGATAAAATCATTAGGCGTATTCAAGGGAGGTCTTATGCCAAGGATTATTTTGATTGGGGGAGGCTCTTCTAGCGGAAAGAGCTACGTCACAAGCGCCGTTATCAAAAACCTCGGCGAAGAGAACGTGACGCGCATCACGCTTGATGATTATTACAAAGACCAAAGCGAGATGAGCTTGGAGGAGCGTTATAAGGTCAATTATGATCATCCGAAAGCCTTTGATTGGCCGCTTATGCGTAAGCAAGTCGCCCTCCTTAAAAAAGGCAAAGAGATAGAGAAACCGGTCTATGATTTCGTGCAGCTGACCAGATCTCATAAAGTTGAGACTATAATTCCTAAGAAAATAGTTCTTGTCGAAGGCATTATGGCGCTTGTCGACAAAGACATCAGGGATTTGGGGAATCTCCGCGTTTTCATTTCGGCAAGCTCAGAAAGACGTTTTTTAAGAAGGATGATACGCGATAAGAAGGAGAGGGGGAGGACTTTCGAGAATATCGTAAATCAGTATTTCTCGTCGGTGCAGCCGATGTATGAGGAAATCGTGCGTCCATCGAGCAATTACGCTGATCTCATCATCAATAATGACGGGGTGGAGAATTTGGCGATCGACGTGCTCACCTGCGTCCTTAAAGAAGAGATTGCCCGGGCCTCCTTGATGGAAAACGAGACTAGGAAAATGAATGACGAATTTTCAGATGAGGTGATCTCGAGCGTCTTCAACGACTAAGGCAATGATTATCTTTCTTTTGACCCTCTTTTCCCTTATGAAAGATGCGGGAATCCGCTACGACGGCTCGCCTCTTCTGCCTTATTACTCGGCAGACGATTTTTCATTGGATGAGACTTTTTTCTCTTTTATCTCGAATGGCTATAGGATCTATGGCAGCCGTTACAAAAAGAAGGGAGTGAAAATAAAAGCGCTTGTCGTTTTCTTTCACGGCATCGGAGCTGGAAGGACTGCCTACATGAATCTCATCGCCCGATTATGCAATGATGGATGTCTAGTCTATGCCTATGATAACCGCGGATCGATGCAGAGCGAAGGAAGAGGGTATAACGGATTAGGGGAATGCGCCATTACGCAGAAGGACTTTTTCTCTTTTCTCGATCAAGACGTAGAAGCCAAAGGATTGAAGCGTTTTTGCATTGGCCATTCTTGGGGAGGGTATGCCGCTCTTTTATCCTTGCAAAAGCAATATAACGTCGCAAAAGCCGTCTCGATTTCCGGATTTTTGAAACCAGAGAGCGAAATAATCGCGCTCATTCCCCGTTTTAAAAACAAACTCGTTGCCTTCTTCGGGGAACTAGCGATGCGCGCTTATTACGGCAGGAAAAGGAACGTAGACGCCCTCAAGATAGTGAAGGGAAGCGATGCAAATATTCTTTACGTCCAAAAGAAGGGTGATCCCGTGGTGCCATTCAAGGTTTCCGGGGGAATGCTACGAAAAGAATGCGAGAAGCAGAGCAACGTTGAGCTGATTCTCATCGATGGCGAAGGCCACTCCCCATACCTGACTGATCGCGCTGAAAAATATACGAGCTCTTATTTAAAGAGTCATCTGCATGATTCGAACAAAGAAAAGCTTGATCATTTGGATATCGAGAAAGCCTGTGAGATCAATGAAGGCATTTATAAGAGAATTATCGACTTTTTGAGTCGGTGAGACTATAGTTATGGGGCTGCACTGATGGCGAAATGGTATACGCGCTGGTTTCAGGAGCCAGTCGGGCAACCGGTACGAGTTCAAGTCTCGTTCAGTGCACCAATTGCGCCCGTAGCTCAGCCTGGATAGAGCGCAAGCCTCCGAAGCTTGAGGCCAGCGGTCCGAATCCGCTCGGGCGCACCATCCAAGGAATGACGGTTTGATGCTCTTCGCGTCAAACTTTTTCTTTTTCTAGACGGTTCAAGATTCTACCGTTTTCCCGAATGTGACCCATAAGCCATCCGGCAATTCGAAATCAGGTTTCGATATACTTCAATTTGAAGCTTTATGAAAAAACGAAATTGAACTGCGGAAAAAAACGAAATTGGCTTGCGACAAACACAATATCGCGGCATTTCTACTCTAATCAATCCATCTTTTGATCCGCCTTTCTCCTTAAACGAAGACGTCTACGTGAATCGGTGCTTGTTCATGAAACGTTTATCTGAAAATAATGCCCCTCCCATTTCTTGATGATCCGCTAGAGAAGCAATGGTTTATTAAAGACGCCCGCAAAGATTTCTGTAATATTCAGATAACGTCCTTGCTTGATTGTCGACGCTATTTTAAAAAAACATTATATTTTTCTTTCGATGTGGGCTATATTTTCTTTAGAAGCAGCGAGGTAATAATATGAGTGTTGTTATCACTATAAGCCGTGAATTCGGAAGCGGTGGGCGCGAACTTGGGAGGCGTTTGGCCGATAAACTCGGCATCGCTTATTACGACAAGGAAATTCTTTTGGAGATTGAGCACAAAACGCCGTTTTCGAAAGAATACATTGAAGAGGTAAGCGAATCTAAGCCGATCCCTTTGTTTCCAATCCACTATGGCAACAGCTGGGCGCCGGTCACCGATCCGCATCTTAAGCAATCGATCGAAGTGTATAACGCGCAGGCCGATATCGTAAGGGAGCTGGCCGCGAAATCCTCTTGCATCATCATCGGGCGCTGCGCCGATTACACCTTGAGGGAAGAGAAACCGCTCCGCATCTTCGTTTATAGCGACATGCCGTCTAAAATCGCGCGTTGCCGCTCTAGAGAGAAGCAACACGAGGATTTATCCGATAAGGAAATCGCGAAAAGGATAAAAGCGATCGACCGGAGAAGAAGGAAATATTACGAATTCTATACGGGCCAGAGGTGGGGCGATAGGGCTAATTACGATATGCTCATCAATACCACGAACGTGAATATAAAGGATTTGGCCGACGTTTTGGCTGGCCATATCGAACAGAAAAAAGCCAAGTAGCGGATCGCATTATTAGGCACGAGCAATCAGCTTATCTGCTGATCGCTTGTGTCTTTTCTTTATTTTCCGATTCTTCCAATTTGCTTATTTTCCGCATGCAGATCATTAATGGCGGCAAAGAAATGAGGACATTCAAAATCCAGGCAGCGGGATCGGCGGCGCTAACGGCGATGAAAGCTAACGGCGATGCCATAGAATTGATGGGGCCGCCATTGACTAAAGCCGGGAGATAAAGGCAAACCAAAGTGCGGGCCACTAGCTCACCGACTCCGCTTAGAAACGGCCAAAGAGGCTTCTGAAGTCCTTGCAGAGCGTTTCTTTCAACGAAAAGCACCATGAGGATGATCATCATCGGCACAGCCACGAATAAGTAGGTATTGCCGTATCTGATCGATTCCTCCGTGACTTTCTCTTGGCTCAGGAATAGATATTCGTACGATCCGTTTATCGTCAAAAGAAGCCCGACGACGAGAATAAACGCCCACAAAACAAGGCCGATTATCAAAGAAGCCCTGATTCCCTGCTTCACCCGCTTATATTTACCAGCGCCGATATTTTGGCTGACAAAGGAGAGAACGGCCGTCCCTAAGCCGTTTAGGAACGTCATCAATAAACCGAATATCTTGCAAGCGGTGCCATATCCCATCTGAGCTGGAAGGCCGGCTACCATAAGCCCAGCGGGGGTGAAGTCAAAAGCGATGACGGCGGCTTGCATCACGATGATGCCGATTTCAAGAACGCTGAACTGAAAGCCCATAGGAAGCCCGTTATATAAGTGTTTCCCGTATAGTTTGAGCGGAGCTTTGAAATCCTCTTTTTTGATTTGAAGGCAGGCGTATTTCTTATATCCGTATATGATGGCTCCGATTGCGGCAATCCCTTGTGAGATGACGGTCGCTACCGCACTTCCCGCCACGCCCCATCCAAAGGCCATGATGAAGAGCAAGTCGAGCCCGACGTTAAGAATGGTGGAGCCGACCAAAAAGAGGAAAGGGGTAAAGGAATCGCCAAGCGCCCGCAAGACGGAAACGATGAGGTTATAGAGCAGCTGGAAGAGGATACCGGCATAAATAAAGAGGAGATATGTATAGGCTGCATCGTATTCTTTTTGCATCGAAGCGTCAGTCAAAGAAGGGTTGATGCCTAGCCATGATAGCATCGTTGGGATCAGCAAAATGCCAAGTAGCGTCAGCAAAGCCGAAATGGCGATTGATAGCACTATTTGAACGAAGAAGCTTTTTTTGACCGCGTCGATATCCTTCATGCCGATCTTCTCGCTGATGACGACGGAAAAGCCAGCCGTGCAGCCCATCCCGAACTGGAGGACGATGAAAACGAGCGGGGTGCTGCTATTGACGCCAGCGACTTCCTCTTCGGAAAGCGTCTGGCCGACGATGAGAGCGTCAGTCAAGGTGTATAGCTGCTGGAAGAGCATCGATAAGACGATAGGGACAAGGAAGGCGATAAGGCTTTTGTAGATTGATCCGGATGTTAGTTCCACTGGGTCGAAGAGTTTTTTGATTCTTTGCGCGATATTCATAATTGCGGGCATATTTTAATGCGGGCAAAATAGAAAAAAAGAGGAAGTTATTGAAAGCGATTACCTTCTTCTTTCTCTCTTTTTTAGTCTTTGTTGAAAGTTAGCAAAAACAACTTGAATCCAAGGATATAATCCAGCGATATTTTGCAGCGATTTTGTTTATAACCACGCAAAAGCGACTTCTTTTTATGACTATTCAAGAAGCAAAGGCAGCGATGAAGAATGTATCTTTCGCCTTTTATTCGCCTTTTGGCGCAACGATGCTTCTAGTCAAGACAAGGCGACTTCGCTTTTCAATTTTGTTTTGAAAAGCATCAAGCATCCTCTATAATAGTGCTCGCGTTGTTGCCCAGCTGGCGAAATGGTAGACGCAAACGACTCAAAATCGTTCGGAGAAATCCATGCGAGTTCGACTCTCGCGCCGGGCACCACTAGAAATTCTGGCCTCTTAGTCATCTCACTAGGAGGTTTTTTCATTCAATAGCCTATTCGCGAAGCGTGAAAGCTGTCGCGGGGCCGGTCGATGAGGGATGATTGTCTTTTTATATGAATGGAATTGATTAATGAGGCTAATTGGATTGATGAAGCATCACGATAGGCGAAAAGGCTTATGCAATCAGAAATTAGCCATTATAGATAAACGGCATGTACCGATTTTATTTTGGCATCGGTCAATCGAAAGATGAATGCGTATAACTTAGTTAAGCACGAATTACTAAATCACAATTTACTAAACTTGAGGCTTATCATGTGAAACTTATTGACAGAGAAGAAGAAACGAGGTCTATAGAAAACGCATTGAAGAAAAACGGATTTCAAGGATGCCTTGTTTATGGCAGAAGGCGCATGGGGAAGACAAAGCTTGTTAAACATTGCCTTATGAATAAGGATAGCCCTGTCATTATGTATCAATGCAAAGAATCGAGCGAGCAAGACAACACCAATCAGCTTACTGAATTAATAAAGAAAGCCATGGGCATCAAATACGTTTCTTTCAGCCATTTCATGGATGCTGTTAATTTTGTATTTGGTTATTCAAAAGAACATGAACTCTATTTTGTTTTGGATGAATATCCATATATTAAGGAGATGATAGACGGATGTGATTCCATACTCCAAAAGATCATTGACGATCATGCGATGAGCAGCAACATCAAGTTCTTCATCCCTGGCAGCAGCATATCGACCACGGAAGAGATACAAGGCCATGATAATCCTTTGTATATGAGATTTTCGTCTTCCATATTTCTTTCTCCAGTCGGAATACTTGCCTGATTTGATTCTATTGTCCTTTAGCCTATTGGCTTCTTCTGGTATTTTCCAGGCCGTACCTTCTTTAATTATGCCCTCGATCGATCCTTTGGCGCACAATTTGCGAATCTGCCTAGGGCAAATGCCACATAGTTTTGATAACTCTTCTGAAGTTACATATTCCATATTTGCCACCTATGTAAAGTATGTACAACGAGAGGAATTTCGTCAAAATATGGCTCATATAAAAAAGGAAGAAAGCGAAGGAAGCAACAAAATTAGCGTCAAAAAAGTACTTCGCATTTTTGAGTGGAATCCAAACTCGATATGCGTTCATCAAGGACAATAAAAGCGGTCCCGCGGCTTTTTTGGAGACCTTATTTTTCAAAAGCGATAAAAGAACCAACAAAAAAGCGCGGGATTTCCGCGCTTTCTTTAACACGCTTGACAAGATTAAGGGAGTGGCGGGGCTGGTGGAGGGGTCGGGATGCTGCTCTCGTAAGAAGCGGTGACGGTTCCAGATGCGTCGATGCTTAGATAATAATAAGTCCCGCCGGATGGCGATATTGCCAAGGTCACGTTGCCGTCTTTGAGAACGAACTTCATATCGTTGACATCGACGCTTGTGGCGAAGAGCCCTTCGCCAATCGTTGCCGTATAGGTTTCAGCCGATCCTCCCGCTTTCGCGAATTTCAGGGTAGTGTTGTTAACTTCGTATTCGCCAACGAATTTATCGTAATCAGAGAAAGAGTAGGCGCGACTGAAGGAAGTCGTCCCCTCTTCACTAACCAAAGAAGCGGTGGCTCCTGTCGAAGTGTAAGAGACGGTGAGAGTCCCTGAATCCGTTTCGTAGACTGTCTTCCCATCGCTTTCGCTCATGGAAGTGATGGATAATTCATCGCCATTGAGATAGAGGCTCCCGCCATTGATGCTCAGGATGTTGCTTCCGTCACTATCAAGATATGCACCCCAGCTTTGGAGGATGCCGTACCTATAATAATCAAGACCCACGATCATAAGGTGATCGCCATAGAAATAGATGAGGACGTTGGTGCCTCCGTATTTGAAGGCAACGACAGGGATGATGTTATTGCTGGTGTCTTCAGTTATATAGATGTAATAGTCGTATGGAACGTCTTTATCGAGCCCATCGCCAGCTTTATTGGTGGTATCGAGACTGAGATCGCCCGTGGCGCTCATCTTGATGTTCTCGATGCCGTATTTGCTGTATAAGGAATAAGTGCCGGCAATTGAGGCAAAGGTGGATTTGGTGACGAAACTATCATCCTCACCTAGAACCCAACCGCTGAGATTCGAGACGAAAGAGCCGATTTCCGAATCGATCCCGAAGAAGTAATAAGCGGTCCCTTCTTGATAATATGGGGCGAATTCGTAATCGTAGTCTTTGCCTTCATAGGTGAGTTTGTCTTTGGAGATAACGAGCGTGTCTTTGCCGTTAGAGCTATAGGTCTCATAGACTTTATCGAGGACGGTTTCGCTATAGATGGTGACATCCTCTTTATCGTCTTCTTTTAGGAGGAAGTAGCCAGCGCTTTCGAAAACCGGTGTGAGTTTCTTGTTGCCCGAGCTCCCCTTCAAGACGAGAGAAGGGTATCTATCGCCATGGGAATAAGAGTAGTAGGTCTCCCCGCTTTCCTTATCGAAAGCATAGGCAAAACCGCTATCGACGCTGAAGGAGAAGGAATTATTCGCATCATGCGCCACGAAAGTATCGACGAAGAGATCGTCGTAACGGGTGGCGTTGATGTAATAAGAGACCTCATCGCCTTTTTTGACGCGGACGGCCACATCGGATTTATCCGGCGAGACAACGTAATTCACGCCATCGACGTCAAAGGAGAAGGATTTGCGGTTATTTTCGGTGACGAAACTATATTCTTCGATCGTTTTATCATTGAATTTGAGCGCGTAATCCCAAGTTTCCCAATCATAATCATACGAGAAGGTGTTTACCTTGTCGGTGAAAGTTCCGTATAGATCGCTGATGGTATCGATTGGATAGACGCTTGTTTTATCGCCGCTTTCGTAAGTCAGATAGAGATCGCCTAAACGCAGTTTAGCCTCCTCTGATTCGAAATTCGCTTCAAGATACATCCCTTTTTCATCATAAGCGATTTGATAGGTTCCGCTCTTTTCCCCGAAAGTGATGGTTCTATCTTCAGCGGAGAGAGCGGTGGTGATGGCTTCATCCCTTCCTTCCTCGAAAAGCTCAAGATTGTTATAGGCGCCTTCATCTGGGTAATAGACGTCGTAGCCGCCCCCATCTAATGTGTATCCCGAGTCTGCGGTTACGCACGCCCATTCGCCATATCCGTATCCATCGGAATCGTAGCATTCGACCGAATAATATCCTTTGTTGAAGATACCTAGGCGGATACGGGCGAGATAATACCAGTTTTGTTCGGAGCTAAAGCTGCTGTGTGCTGGGTAGCAGTATCCTAGAGGATAGGCATCGCGCCCCGTATCGAAGTTCGGATCAAGGACGAAATAAAAGTTGTATTCGCTGCCGTGCTCTTCATTGTCTCGGCCGTACGCCGAATAGGCGCCGGCGTATTTGCTGACATCAGGCTGGAAACTTGCGACTTTTGAATATTCTTCGCCTTCCTGCTTCTCTAGATGCACGAAGCCGTCATTAAGGGTATCGGCATAGAGTCTATATGCCTCGCCGCTAGAGGAGTCGCTTAGATAAACGACGACGGCTTTTTGCTTTGTCGTCACCCCGTCTTCATCTTCGCTCGTCAAAGTGATTTTGCCGACGCTAGTGGGAACGAGATTCAAGTTCGCATCGCCTTCGTAGACGACTTTTTTCTCATCGGCGAGCAGCGTGCCCCCTCCGCCGTAGAAGCTCCCTTTGAGATAAGACATCGTCTCACCCGTCACAGGGGTGGGAATAGATGAATAGGAAGATGATGAGGATGATGGCGATTCTGACGATGCACCATTCGAGGAATCATCGGCAGGCGAGCAACCGGCAAGCGCAATTGACCCCCCCACATCTATGAGTCCTAATAAGAGAATGCTTTTTCTTTCCATAAAAGTTACCTCAATGCAAAAAAAACTAGAGTATCTCTCGATATTGTCAATGTTTATTTCGCATTTTTGCCTTCTCAGTTGACCTAGGCATCCTTAAATAAAGCCCTTTTCGATGAACGCGCTTCCTCATTTTGATTCAATGGGTCCTTTATTTGCTATTCGTGGATAAACCCTCTTATTAACGATTCCATAAGCTCTTTATGGGACCACTGAAAAATCTTGCGTAAATTAAAAAGCCCGGCATTGCCCACCCCCGGGGGTGGCGCGGCCGGGCTTGACCTCGATCGGGTAGCCTTCTATCCTTGCTTTCGTCTGAAAAAAGGAGAAAGCTACAAAGCTGCATGGACAATTCTATCGAAGAAAGCGCGCAAGGTATATCCATTGCCGCCGATTTCCTCAGAAAATCGACTGAGGACGCCCTCAAACGCGGCGATGGAGGAAATACTCATCAATGCTTCACGCACCTCAATCGAGAAAGCTCTCGGCGAGCTTTTCAAAGAGGGGTCGATTCAGCTTATCCAAAGCGGAAAAAACGCGAATATTTCAGGGTTTGATATCTAAGAAACCTAAGCAACTCTCACCCAAAGCATAATCTTATCGCTTGTCGGATCGGTGTAGACGTTGAAATTCGCCGTTAGCGTAATGTAATCTTCCTCATCATCATAAACATAAGAATAAGCATGAGCTTCGTAATGCACTCCGTTCAAATCGCCATAGTCCTTATCGTAAGTCCTTTTATCCCAATCGCCACTGCTCATGAACCCGCCCGGAATTAGATTTTCATCGACGAAATTCTCCAGATTTTTAATGGTCGAGAAATTCGTCGCAGCTTTGATGCTATAAATAACCCACCCGGTATCCGATTTCGTGACCTCAGTTGTAGCGGCCCCTTCATCGCCTTCCGACAAATGGAAATATTCGTTATAGAGGCTCGCGATTTGCTTCGCGGCGCTTTCTTTGCTATAAGTGCCGATGACGGTGATTGTGCAGGTATCGGAATACGTTTTTCCGTCTTTATCCGTGAGTTTTGCATAGATATTGGCACTGCTGCCCGGTATAGCGTCAGAGGCTACTTTAACCTGTCCTTCCTCATTCACGCTGATTTTTTCGTTTGAAGAGGAATACTCTACTTCGTATGGCAGCATCTCGATCGCCAAATCGAGATTATAGATATCGCCAGCCGATAAGCTCTTGCTTTTCGTCTCGAAAGCGAATTTCGGCGAATGGGCGTTCCCGCTTCCGTAAGTGAGGGTGATGCTGCTTACGTTTAGATAGTTGCTTAATCCGATTGCCATGCTTCCAGCGGCATTTTCGTAACAACGGCTGAAGTAGGGGTTAAGATCATCCCCGCGGACTTCCGCCATGGCGTTTTTATAGCAAGCATCATCTATGTGATTATAGACTTTGTTCGCTTTTTCCGAGGATGGATCGTCGGGATAGAGGCGTTCCCCGGTCTCGAGGATTTTGATTTTGATGCCGGTTTTCGCCTTAGCTATTTTTGAGGCGAGAGCTTTGATGCTTTCTTCGCTAGGATCATCCAAATAGGCGTATGGGTCAGCTGCGATCTTTTCGTATTCCTCTTTATAGGCGTCTTCGTAATAGACTTTCTTCACCCTGACGGTCGAGGAGGCGGAAAGCGAAACGAAAGAGAAATCGGGGCATTCGCCTTCGATATCGTTTTCCTTTAAATACGACTCTATCTCTTCTTTGGGCCAGCCATACATGAGCGTATCGTAGGGCTCATCGAGATAAGCGTAGGAGATGGCAAAGATCGAGGCGCCGCTTTCATCGTATTTGAGCTGCGGCTTGATGTAGAAAGTCTCTTTCCAGTCGGTATACCAATTGTAGGTTTCATCGGCGACGAGGAGCTCATTCAAGCTGATATTGGCTTGGGCGAGATAAGAGGAGGCATCCTCGGAATAGGCGTAAATCGTCATAACGCCTTTTTTCTCGCTCCAGTAATAACCGTCCTCACTATAGAAGGAAGGCAAATCGTAACCGGTTTTCGTTTTGAAGGACGTCGATAATGACGCAGGCCATTCCTTTGAGTATTGAGCCTCGGATTCGTAAGCAAAAGAAGCGTAATTGCCAGATGAATAATATAGGGAAGCGATGATGGAGTGCCCCTCATCCAAGGATTTTTTCAAAACATAGGCGTCTTTCTCCTTGCTTAGCGTTTCATCGAGTACATATCCGTCTTTTGCAAGGATTTCGGCGTTTTCCTTGCTCAGATTTTTAGCAAGGCGGTCGTGACAATAGACCATATCGTCATTGTATTCGACAAGGCGTTTGCTACTGCCGAACTTCAAGAAAGGAGGGATAGAGCATATATGCTCATCGAAAATAGCTTGCTCTCCTTCACTCCAGCTTGCTGCTTCATCGATTGCCGCATCGAAATCGTTGAAACACTGGATGAGATTGTATTTTTTATCGCTTTCCTCATCGCCCGAGACAAAGAAAGTGTAGCTGATGGAGTAGCCGATTTCCCCGTCGGGGGAGGTTTTCACCAACTCGTAATAGGGATAGCCATCGCTTGAGGTCTGCTTTATTTCGTTGTTGTAGCCGACGATCCCCGTCCAAGAGGAGGCTTCAAGTTCTTTATAGTAATCGCCGAGAGAGAATTTATCCGCTTCGCTTGCGATGAGCAGATACTTGATGTCGGCCTCTTCATCGTATTCCTCTTCAATGATGAGAGAGCCGCTTAAGCCGGCAGGATAAGGCAGGATTTCCCCGCAATATTGCTTAAGGAGCGTTTGCGTTTTCTCATTCCAAGCGTTTTCGTTTTCTGAAGATGATGAAGATGAGGATGAGACGCTATCCGGGCTGCATCCGCATAGCAGCGGCAGAGAAGAGAGGAGCAGAACTAGAGCATTTGATTTTTTCATTGTTGTTTCCCTTTCCTAAAAAAAACAACGAACAGGGAGTAAGTTTAATACTTGATGAATGAATGTAAACGGATTTGCCATACTGTCGATGCTTTTGGGCTAGAAATGAATCGTTGAGCGACACTTTTCAATAAGCAGTGGGATTATCAAAACAATCTTTGACAAACACACATTTGATAATGCTTGCTCATCATAAAGCATAGATATTGAGATGGAGTCATGAAAAATCTCGGAATTTGGCATCTTTTCAAGGTGAAAGAAGGCGAATGCGGTATAATTACCTCGCTTATTCATTTAGATCAAACCATGGATCAGACCAAGAAAAAATACGGCATCGCCCTTATCATCGCCTTCGCCATCTTCCTATCTATATTGACTATCGCCACTATCGTTTTAGCGAGCGGCGGCGGATTCTCCTCACCTTTATCTATCGCTTTGTTCGTTTTGGCTGTCGTTTCCGCTCTCCCGATATATATCATCGTCTTTTTGGCGTGGACGAGAGGCACTTATTCGGTCTCTGGCGTGAATCTCGTCAGCGGCGATAAATTCCAGATCGAGGGTTTTTATTGGCGGCCCCTCGTATATAAGATCAAGGATGTGAAGGATGATGGCGAATACCTCATCATATCCCCATTGAAAAGACTCCATTTCCGCGTCAAAAAGGCTGAGCTTGACGAAGATACCCTTTCTAAGCTCAATTCTTTGATCAAGGAGCGGTGAATCGCCTTTCAAAAACGAAGGCCTTGCCTCGAAAAAGACTTTTTTGATTTTGCGGTTAAGCGAATTCGACAAGGGATGCCGCTTTTTATAAGAACATCATGAAGTAAATCGGGCAGTAGATTATTTTCCCCTCTCTTCTTATCTCCCTTTCGTTGCTTAAAACATATCCTTTTTCCATTTTATGATTATGATCAAGCAAAAGCTTTGGCAAGGCTCTGAAGATTTTATAATCTCTCCCGGATTTCACCTCGATCGGCAACACACTCAGCGATTCGTAATCATCGATCAAATAATCAACCTCGCCAATCTTTTTCCTATCGTAATAGTATAAGGGGTGCTCATGGGCCTTTAATTCCTGAGCGGCGACGGTTTCATAGACCGCCCCAAGATTCACGCCCGCTCTATCGTCTAGTATCGCATTGATGTTGTGTTTGTAGAGTATGCTCGTAAATAAGCCAACGTCATTCATGTAAAGCTTGATGAGGCTTTTGCTGCTCGATTGGATAAGCGGGAATCTCGGTTCGTTTATGGCTTTGCATTCGTAACTGATGCCCGATGAAACGAGATAGGCTAGTTCGTTCATGTATCTTGTATATCTGGCATCATCGATGCCCTCTATTTTCTTGTATTGGATTCTTTTTACCTTGTTTTCGATATTCGAAGGAATCATTTCGTAGATTCTTTTTATCGACAATTTGTTCTCTTTATCGTATTTCGAGGCATCCTTGAGGTAGAAATCGATGATGTCTTTCTGTATTTCCCTGATTTTGAAGACGTTTTTTGTTTCGACGAATGCCTTCACTGCGTCAGGCATACCTCCGACATATAGATATGTCTTGAATAAATAAAGGATCTTGTTGTGCAACGCCTCTTCAAGACCCCTTCCTTCGTCGAAGGACTCTTTAAGGTGATTTATCGCCAATGCGCCGAATGAATTCGCGATCAAAAATTCCTCGAAATCCATCGGGTACATTTTCTTCTCTATTATCGAGCCCATCGGGGTCAACGTCGTTTTAGAAAGCGCGATCCCTAGTTCAGAGCCGCTGCATATGTATTTGTATTTATTATCTTGCCTTAATGGCTTTAGCAAAGTCAATAATTCGGGATATTCCTGTATTTCATCAATGAAAACGATCGTATTTTCCCTTTCTTTGAGCTTTTCGCCAGCGAAAACGCTGAGTTCGATATAGAAGGATTCGACCGTTCTCACTTCCGAGAAGAGCTTATCGCCCGTTTTGTCGTTGGCCATATTGATTTCGACGTAATTCTCGAAATGCTTTTGGGCCAGTTCTCTGATGATATACGACTTCCCGACTTGCCTCGCGCCGTCGATACACAAGATCTTCTCTTCATCGCCCGTTAAGTAATCTTCGATGTATTTTGAAATCTTCCTGTACATATCTTTCCGCTTTTCCAACTTTATTATGCCTTAAAAAAACCGCTTTTCCAACCTTTCTTCGTGATGAAAATCCCGCTTTTCCAACCTATGCTTTTGGCGCGCTAGTGCGAAAAACAAATGAAAAAGAAGCGCCCGTTTCGGATGCGCTTCTATCTTTTTCCTTTATTGCTCTTTTTTCGATAATTCCTCGAGCATCCGTTGCTCGTATTCCTGCTGTTTCTGGAGGTGCTTCTCCGATAGGAGTTTTTTCTTCTCGTCCCATTCTTTCCCGTGCAAGGGATAGAAATACATCGCGATGAAGGAAAGGACGAGCAAGATGCCGGTGATGAGGAACCAGCAGATGAACAAGCCGTTTTTCGTCTCCATGCTTTGGGAGGCGTAGTCGATGACGGTGGTCATCTTGCCGGTGATGCTGTCCTGCTCCTGTTTCGTGAGAGCGCTGTTGAATCCGTATAGGGAAGTCAGCATCAAAGGGAAAAGAGCGGTGGCGATGGAACCGGCTGGTTTCGTGATAAGGGAATTGATGCCAGCGTATACCCCTTCTCTCCTTGAGCCATTATCGACCTCGTCTTTGTCGATGACATCGCCGTTTATCATCGGGATGAGATATAAGCCTCCCGCGAGTCCGATGCCGCAGAGGAAGAAAGTGATGATGGAGACGATGAAATACTGGCCAAGGAAAGCGCCCAAAAGGCAACCCGTGCCCATGCTGCCCGTGAGAATCAGCATCTCTATGCGGAGCCCTAGTTTATTCCGCGTGAAATTGAAGAAGATGATGCCGATGATAAGGCCAACGGCCAAAGCTGCGTATAGGGCGATGATCGAGCTTCCGCCGATCCAGCCATTGCCCGCTCCCTCAATGGCCCACATGCCAGAGACGTAAGTAAGGCCGACCATGAGGGCGTTTTGGGCGAAGATGACCGTCCAAGAGACAACCTCGAAAAGGAGAAAGGCTTTGTTTTTGAGGCACATTTTGAGCCCTTCGAAGAATTTCGGCTGCTCCTCTTCGACGATATAGCCATTCTCTTTATAGAAGAAGGTCGAGATGAAAACGATGGCTCCGCACACTAGCCCCATCGCGGCCATGATGAGAGGGAAAATGGAGGCATTGTGCTCAATGAGTTTGTCAAGCTGCGAATTGAGGATCATCGGCGCGCCGAAATTGATAAGGGAGAAAAGGATATTGAAGAGGAATATCTTGTTTCTGGCTTTGTTGGTGACGGCCATCTCATAAGGCATGACGTAGATTGCCGAGGCGATGGCCGTATAGAGGATATCGTAGAGGAATAAGCCGAGCAGCTC
>CAVKAR010000030.1:0-18030 GCA_963654425.1 Lachnospiraceae bacterium | reverse complement strand
AGATACGATATCGTCTTGGTGGATGAGGCCCATCGTTTGGCGCAGAGAAGGAATCTCACTTCCTATGGCAGTTTCGATAAAAGGGCGAAGGAAATCGGGATGGATCCTTCTAGCGCAACTCAGCTCGATATGATTATCGCTTGCTCCAAATACCGGATTCTGGTATATGACGAGAAGCAGACCGTCAAGGGCTCGGATATCACGCCGGCGCAATTCAAGAGAGCCATGCAAGGGTCTTCGCTCAATGAATGCCATCTCTCCACCCAAATGAGATGCAAAGGAGGGGAGAAGTTCACCGATTATCTCGATGATATCTTCGCTTGCAAACCGATAACCCCTTTCTCTTCTCTCCCCGAGGAATACGATTTCAAGATGTTTGCTGAGGTCGAGGAGATGGTGGAGGCCATTAAGCTCAATGACAAGGCTTTCGGCTTATCGAGAGTCGCAGCCGGCTATAGCTGGAAATGGGTCTCTAAGCCCTATATCAAAAAAGGCTACGCTTATATCAAAGAGCATCATCTCGAGGATATCCATATCTCTGGGCATGATTACGTCTGGAACATGACCAATGAGGAATTCATCATCTCGGAAGGAGCCGTGAATCAGATCGGCTGCATCCATACTCTCCAAGGCTATGACCTCAATTACGTCGGCGTGATTTTCGGAAGGGAAATCGATTACGACCCGCTCAAAAACCAAATCGTGATCATTAAAGACAAGTTCTTCGATGCAAAAGTCAAAAGCGGGGTAGATGAGGATACGCTCAAAAGCTATATCATCAATTCATACAAAGTCATGATGAGCCGCGGCATCAAAGGGTGCTACGTCTACGTGTATAATGGGCGTCTAAGAGAATACCTTTCAAGATTCATAGAGGGAAAGCAATGAGCGGATTAGAGACACTATTGGAGAGGATCGAGAGATTCAGCAAGGACAGGGACTGGGACAAATTCCATACGCCCTCGAATCTTGCCAAGTCGATCGCAATCGAGGCGGGGGAGCTGCTTGAATGCTTCCAGTGGAGCGATAGGGATTACGATGAAGAAGCGGTCAAAGAGGAGCTTGCGGATGTGCTCAACTACTGCTTGCAGCTATCTCTCGTCCTCCATCTTGACCCCATCTCCATCATCAATTCGAAAATGGACAAAAACGAGAGAAAATACCCGATAGAAAAAGCGAAGGGCGTAGCCACCAAATACGACAAGCTTTGATGGTGAATCATGCCACTCTTCGTCTTTTGATGCGGTTCATAGTTTTTTCAAACTGCGTTTTTTAGAGTGAAACTCGCTTGATTTTTGGTGTGGATATAGATAAAACTCGCTTGATTTTTGGTGCGGACGTAATAAAAACTCGCTTGATTTTTGGTGCAAATATAGTAAATTTGATTTAGAAAGTTTCGATTATGAGTGGCTATTTAAAGAGAAAAATTGACAAAGAGCTTGATGATTGGCTCAAAAGCGATGGTCATTCCCCTGCTCTTGTATGTGGGATCAGGCAATGCGGCAAAAGCCGCAGCATCAAGGAATTTTGCCTTAGCCACTTCGAATATACGAACCTCATCAACTTTTGGACGATGCCCGAAGCCAAGGATATTTTCCTTGGCTCTTTGGGGATAGACGATTTGATTAGACGGATGTCCGTCTATTTTCAATCGTTCAAGTTCGTGCCCGGCAAAACAGTTTTCGTTTTCGACGAAATACAGGATTGCCCTCGCGCCCGCCTTTCCTTGAAAAGTTTCAAAGAAGATGGCAGATTCGAGGTAATCGCGAGCGGATCTTATCTGGGACTCAATATCGGTCATGCCGAGATTGAGTGCGAGCCTTTGCCAAACGGTGCCGAGGATATTATCCAGATGAAAACCATGGATTTCGAGGAATTCCTATGGGCGAATGGCTATAGCGGGGCGCAAGTGGATGAACTCCTTGCCTATTTCAAAAGGAAAGAGATGATACCTCAGCCAATCCACGAGAAAATGCAGTATTTATTCAAGCAATATATGTGCGTCGGAGGCTTTCCTGAAGCTGTGTCCGGATACATAAAAACCGGTGGCTTTCTTTTCTCGTACAAAAAGAACAAGAGCCTGATATTCGACATCAAAGGCGATGCGGCAAAAAGAAAAAATCGGGAAGGGAAACCCCTTTATAGCGCTGCTGAGATAATGCGTATCCAAAAAGCTTTCGATTTGATCAAATCCTTTTCCTTGGCGGATAATCGCCGCTTCGTGCTTTCGAAAATAAGCGGCAACGGCAATCAAAGAAACGCCGCCGTCGACTATTTGCTCAATTCTTCGGTCGCCATGAAGGCAAGGAACGTCACCAATCCGTCTTTGCCTCTTTCTCTTGCGGCCATAGAAAACGATTTCAAATTGTTCTATTCCGATATCTCTTTGTTTGTCGCTAGTTGCGGATATGACATCATCAAAGCGATCCTGAATGACACTTTGGGCATGAACAAAGGCATCTTCTATGAGCAAGTTTTGGCTGAGTCATTATATAAAGCCGACATCCCTCTTTATTATTTCGCGAAAGCGAGCGGACTCGAGATCGATTTCCTTGTATCTTATGGCGGGTATTCTTGTTTGCTTGAGGCGAAAGCCAAATCAGGCAACGCGAAATCAAGCAAAACCGTCATGGCTCACCCGGAGCATTATGGAGAAACCAGACTCATCAAGTTCGGCGATTACAACATAAACTCAGAAGGCAAAATGATGACGCTTCCTTATTATTTGGCGTTTGCTCTTGGCAAAGAGATGTGAAGAAGACGCCTTTATGGTTTCGTGAAATCGCAAAGAAACCTTCGCAAATCCTCGGCAAATATCCATCGGCTATGCTCAATACTGCGTTTTTCCTTCTTTTTGAGGCAAGAAGCGATTAAAATCAAGGAGATGAGAAAGAAATCCGTTTTGATCAAGTTTTCGATGCTGCTAGCTTCTTCTCTCTCCTTTTCCTGCTCGAATGAGGCTAAGAAAGAGATAAGAGAAGGGGATACGGTTGCTAAAATGGTTGGCATCGAGGCCTATATGTGCGAGAAAGACGATGAAGGAAAATTGAAGGCCGCCTCTACGCAATATAATTTCGGCGATTGCTCGGGCAAAGAGAGATTCGTGAAGCTCTATAGGCCCATCGTCAATGAGGAATATTACCTTTTGATCGAGCCCGTCTTGACGGGAGGCTCGACGCCGTTGATGCTTGTTGGCGATAACGCCAAGATCGAGCAAAACGAAGGATATGCGGCTAGCTACTATCCTGACTACGACACCACTGCCTACAAATTCGTGTTTACGGAAAGCGGCACATATAGAGTCAATATCTCGCTTGGCTCCTTTTCCACTTGCTTCGATGCGGTAGTTAAAGAGGCGTCATCTATCTAGCTTTAAGGGGAATCTCCTAGCATTTCCAAGGCTTTTGCCTTCTTTTTCTTTTGCCTAAGGAAAAAGAGAATATATCGGCTTTTTCTTTTCTTTTTGAGCCCCATAAGAGAGGCTTTTGCGTTTTTGCTTCATTTACGAAAGCGCTTTCTGAGTCTAGAATCAAAATGTTTATGGGCATAATCTCGGGGTACTTCACCGCTTATTATTTAGAAAGGCAGGCAGGGGTTGCCTATATCCTTTTCCAGGTTTTTTCCGTCTTTGCGATGAGCCTTCTTTTCTACGATGGGATCATCGGCAAAAAGCATGAAAGGCTGTCTATTCCTTACTCCCTTCAAGTCATCATGAAAGCCTTTTGCGTCATTGTTGGGCTATATCTATCGACCTTCCTATTGAGCGCCATCGCGCATCGGATCATCGTGAGCAACAACCTCTCGTTCTATTACCTCAATTATTTCGCTTACGCGCCGCTTCTATTGATCTCTTCCTTCGCCAAAAGGAAGAAAGCGCTCGAGAATCTAGCCCGCTCTTTCGTCCTTTATAACGCTTTCACGATCGCTCCGACCCTCTCGCGCTTCATCTCCTTCGTCCTCTCTAGCGAGGTATACGGCTTCATCTTCGAGTTCTTCGACAGCTTCTTCTGCCTTCTTTTCGTTTTTGCCGTTTCCTCTTTCCTCTATGTTTGCGATTCCTCTTCCTTCAAGAGCAAGAACCGCACTTCCCTCCTTTTCGTCTTCTTGATCGAGACCCTCATTGCCCTTTCTTCCTTCTTCAACGACCCCTCTTTCTCGACGACGGAGAAGCTCAAAATCAAGCACATCGTCATCTTCGCCGGCCTATATTGCGCCTCTTTGTTCATCTATCTCTTCCATTACGTGCGGCGAAATAGCCAAGAGAGGACCCTTCTTATGGAACGCGAGGCTTTCGAGAAGAGGAATCAGAACGAGATTTGCGAATTATCCATCTCCAACGAGAGGGAAATCGCAGCGATGGAAGAGAGGATGAACAAGCAGTATCGCCTCATGGCCGATCTCCTCGCGAAAGAGGATTATCAATCGCTCAAAGCCTATTTCGCCGATATCACGGAAAACGCCTTCGTGCCTTTGACTTTCGTTGACTGCGGGAATTCGGCGATATCCTGCATCATGAATATAGAGAGGATGAAAGCGAAGAAGGCGAAGATAAAGCTGCATCATAACATTCTCGTCCCGGAAGGGGATCTTGGGATCGAGGAATACGATCTCTGCTCCTTTTTCACCAACATCATCGATAATGCCATCGAAGGGGTGGGCAGGAACTCCCTTTCCCCTAAGCGCGATATCTACGTGAAGATCCGCTACGAGAGGCCCTATCTCATCTCCGAGATCAGGAATCCCACGGATTTGCGCAATGAGGATCTTGCCTCTTCTCTCAATAAAAGCGCCAAAAAAGACGCGAAGATGCATGGGTACGGAAAGAAGATAATCGACTCCATCGCGAGAAAATACGGCGGCGGGGCCATTAAATATTCCATCGAGAACGGCGAATTCGTCGTTTCATCGATGCTTTTAGGAGAGAAATGAAGATGGAAAAGATCAATTTTGCGCTCGTGGACGATGATAAGGGATCGATCGATATCATCGCCGCCTCCCTCATCGAGGCTTTCAAGAAGCACGATTTATCCCCAAGCTGCCATAAATACATCTCCGCCTCTTCCTTCCTCTCCGATCTCGAGGGCAACGCCTTCGATGTCCTCTTCTGCGATATCGAGATGCCGCAGATGGACGGGATAGAGCTAACCAAGAGGATCCCGCCATCGAAGCGCCCGACCGTCATTTTCATCTCCAACCGCGAGGATAAGGTCTTCGACTCCTTGAGCGTCCATCCTTTCGGCTTCATCAGGAAAAAGAACTTCCTCAAGGATATATCGGACGTTATCGATAATTATCTTGAAAGCGCGAAGAAGAAAAGGAAAGACAGCATCATCTTGAAGACGCTCAACGAGAAAAACGTCGTCATCGAGAAGGAATCGATCGTCTATATCGAATCGAGCCGGAAGCATCAGTACATCCATTTAAGCGACAAGAAAGAGCCTCTTGTCACGACTGCCTCTTTATCAAGCCTTTACGATGAGCTTAAGGAATTCGGCTTCATCCAGTGCCATAAAGCGATTATCGTGAATTATCTGTATATCTATGCGATCCTCACCGACACCATCAAACTCAAAAACGGGGAGGAGATATATTTGTCCAGAAGGAAAGCGAAGGAAGTGAAGATGCGCCATCTAGAGCTCCTTCAGCAGGAAGGGAAGATCCTTTTCTAGGGTTTTATGGGTTTTTTCGGCTACTTCGAGAAATATTATCTAGAGCAGGCTTTCGGATGGCAATACATCGTCTCGATGTGCGTTTTGGTTATCCAGATAAGCCTTGTGATGAATTCCTTCAAATGGGATAAGAAGGGGATGCTCATCAAGCTGCTTGATTGCTGCCTATGCTTTTTGCTGTATCTTTTCGTCTTCTGCTTTGTCGAATATTTCCTTGGCTCGCATCAATACATCAACTATATCTGCTGGCCATTCATCGTTTTCTCTCACGCCTTTTATCTCTGCCACTACAAGTTCTTCGATAAGCTCTCGAAAGGGGTTGCTTTGACGATTACTCTCTATCTCGAACCGATGATAGCCTCCTCTCTCCTAGAGCTCTTCGGCTTGAATTTCTCCCCGTATTTTGGGCCTATCTCGGTCATTATCACCGCTTTATTGGCCCTTCTTTCCGTCCTCTTCATGAAGAAATACACTCTTAAAGAAGAAGAGAAGAGCAATTACCTCTCTCTTTTCCTGATGCTCTTTTTGATCGCCTTCATCGTCTCTTTCATCATCGTCGATCTCCCAGAGGGCGAGTCTTTCCTCAACGCCTTCTCGCATCTTCTCATTTATTCCCTCATCCTCATCTTCACCTTCGTCTCCTATTACTATTTCTATAGCCTCAACCTCGATTTCACGAAGTCGCTTGAAAATCAGGCTCTCCTCTTGAATGAGGAAAAAGCCAGAAAGAGCCTTGAGGCCTCCTCGGAGAATCTCGAGAATCTCAGGAAAAGAAGGCACGATATGAAGAATCAGTACCAATATATGCGCCTGCTCCTTGAAAAGGGGGACAAGGAGAAGCTCAACGCCTTCTTCGCCCGCATGATAGATGGGAGCTCTTTCTCCCTTTCGGAGATCGATGAGGAAGATGGTTCCCTCTTTTTGCGGCAGATAAAAGCGGAGAATCCGGGCATCCGCTTCCTTTTCCACAGCAATTTTTCCGAAAGCGATCCTCTTTTCCTCGAAAGCGAAACCCTCATCAAGCGCCTCATTGGGGAAAACGCCGTCCAAGGGGCGAAAAACGAGATATGGCTTGAAGAAGGGGAGGGGTCGCTTTTGCTGACTTTCGCCTCGAAAAAAGAAGCTGTCCCTTCTTTCGAAGAAGGGGCCTTGCTCATCTCAAGCAGGCTTCAGGAAGGGAAAGACGGCAGTTTTTTGACTTATAAGATAAGCAAACGGCAAAAGTAAGCGCGATTATGGCCGTTCAAGCCGAAAAAACGCCCGTTCATCTTTAAGGTAAATCACGTTGTCTAAATTAAGCGTCATCTTATCCCAAGTCGCTTTTTCGCCAATGTAAGCGCTTTTATACTTCCTTTCAATAAGCAGGCGGATGCTAGCTCGGCCTGCGAAAAAATCTTTTGAAAGGAAAAAGAATGAACAAAAACAAGAAGTTCATACCGGGTTTAATCATCTCCGGTACCCTTGTTGTCGGCGCAGCCGTTTTCAGCGGCGTCGTTGGCGCGAAAGCCAATGACCTCGCTTATAAATACGGCACGACCACAACGAAGAACATTGACCGCGCCTACGCTCTTTCCGAAGGTACGGACGTCAATGTCCGCATCGAGCAAGAGGGAGCTTCTCTTCTCGTCAACAAAAACGAGACCCTCCCCTTATCCTCATCAAGCAAAGTGACGGTGCTTGGCTCAGGGAGCCACAACTACGTCCAAGGCGGAACGGGCTCAGCGGGCGGGAAAGACGACTCGAATACCGCGATGCTCGACAAAGCGCTTGAAGACGCCGGCATCGATTACAACAAGACAGCCTGGGAATGGCTCGATAACGCCTTGGGCAATGGGGCCGACGTGCATAATGGCTCCATCAACAAGGACTATCTGGCCGAAGCTGACAAAAGCCGCAATTTCGATTTCACGAGCTATCGGAGCATCAATGAATTCTCTATCTCCACATATGAGCAGTTCGTCACGGATAGCGTGATCGGCGGCTATAAAGACGTAGCTTTGGTCACTTTCTCCCGCTCTGGGGCGGAAGGGGCCTCGCCTTCTTTGGACTATGACGGCAATAAAGACACCACGACTGGCAAAGTGTATCTTGAGCTTGACGAGAACGAGATCGCTCTCCTCAAATTCTGCAAACAGAAATTCGGCAAGACCATCGTCCTCATCAATTCCGCCGTCCCGATGGAGTGCGGATTCGTCGACAATGACGATTTCAACGTCGAAGCCGTCCTTTGGATCGGGCATCCGGGAGAAGCTGGGATCAACGGGGTAGCGAAGATCTTAAGCGGCGAGGTCAATCCTTCAGGCCACGTCGTCGATAGCTGGACCGCCGATATGTCCACCAATCCGACTTTCTATTCCGCCAACGATCAAACCTACAGCAACATCGATAATAGCAGCAGCGGCCGGAAATACTACGAATACAACGAGGGGATTTATGTCGGCTACAGGTATTATGAGACAGCCGATGCGAGCGGATATTTCGATTCCTCTTCCTTCAAAGCCACCAAATTCAAAGGCAATCTCACGAAAGGGAAGTATTATAGCGATCCGACCGTGAACGGCAGCTACGCCGAGCAGAAAACGGCGGGCCCGAAAGCCACTTACTCTGGGTATGAGGAAGTCGTCTCTTTCCCCTTTGGCTACGGCTTAAGCTACACAAGCTTCGATCAGAAGATCAAAGACAGCGACATCAAGTTAAAGGCGCACGGCGAGAATTCCATCACCGTGACGGTGAAAAACACCGGCAAAGTGTCCGGCAAAGACGTCGTCCAGCTCTATATGGAAGCCCCATACGGGCAAGATTCATCCTTGGGAATCAGCGGGGTAGGGCTAGAGAAAGCGAAAGTGGTGCTCATCGGCTTTGCGAAAAGCAAAGAGCTTGCCCCGGGGGAAAGCGAAGACATCAGCATCTCTTTCTCGACCGATGATGTGGCTTCTTACGATGAATTCGGGAAAGGCACCTATGTCTTAGAGAAAGGCAAATACGTTTTCCACGTCTCCCCGAACGCGCACGGCTGGGCAAATGATGAGAATTACGGGAAAGACTACGGCACCGTCGAAGCTTCTTTGAGCGATTCCATCATCTATGGCAGCAAAGGCGTAGGGAAAAGGAAGATCACCCAGAACGGCATCACCGTCGAAGAAGGGAAAGACGTAACGAATCAGATGAACGATATCACCGCTGGGGATGGGGCGATGCTCGTCAATGGCGGGGCCTCGGGCAACTACAAACTCGGCTATCTCAGCCGCAAAGACTTTGCAAGCGGCTTAGCGGAGATCATGACCTTCCAGTCCGATGACTACACGGGCAAATACAGCGGAAACGGCTACCTCTGGTCAGCGGATGGGAGCGGCACTACCGCCACGAAGACGGGCGTGAAGAGCGAAAACGCGATGCAAAGGAAAACGGCCGATGCCGTCAAAGCGCAGATCGAGCTCAAACCAAAGAGCATCGAGGTCGATGGAATCTCCGAAGGCTCGACTTACGCTTATGGCTCCATTTTGGCCGACGGAGTGAGCTTCGGAGACGGCAAAAGAGAAAAGAAACTATATGGATACGGCAATGATGCCTATGAGAATATGGCCATCACCTATGAAGGAAAGAGCGTCGATGACAGCTATTACCTCAAATCGGAAGCCGGCGTCGAAATAAAATTCAATGCCGTCTATTACGTGGCTCTCGATAGCGATGGCAATACCGTGAAAGCGGATGATGGCTATGTCGAGATCTTCGATACGGAAGAAGCTGCTAAGGCGAAAGGCACGCCGACTAAGCTTCAAGTCACCCATATGGGCGATGTGAGGGAAGAGGATATCGAGAGATGGGATAAGCTCGCCAATATGCTCTCCTTCAGCGAAGCCGACAATCTCATCGGCGATAATGGCTGGCACTGCCCGGCGGCGGAAAGCGTTGGCAAGAAATACGCTTTGGCAACCGATGGTCCGGGCGAGGCTGGAAATGCGCAAAACCCGGATTGCACCTGGTGGAACTGCGCCGTCATCATCGCCGCCACATGGAATGTCGATCTCGCCAATGAGCAAGGCGTTGCCTATGGCCATCAAGACCTTCTCAACAACACCCCTTATTGCTATGCGCCGGCGATGAATATCCATCGCACCCCATTCGGCGGACGCGCCTTCGAGTATTACAGCGAAGACGGCTTCATCTCCGGGATGATCGGGGGAAACGCGGTCGCCGGCATGCAATCGACTGGCATGCACGTCTTCATCAAACACTACGCCTTGAACGATTCCGACACCAACCGCGGCGGGGTCTGCACTTGGGCGGATGAGGCTTCGATCAGGGAAATCTATGCCCGTCCTTTCGAAATCGCCACCAAATACTTCAAAGCCGATGGCATCATGGGCTCGCTCAACCGCCTTGGCATGGCTTGGTCGCACACTGGTTTCTATCAAGCGATGACGAGAGACGAATGGAAGTGGGGCGGAATGCTTGTCACAGACGGGGATGGCTCAAGAAGCGATACCTACAATAACTATTCTTTCTGGACCGTCGCCAATCAAGGCTGCATCTTAGGGAGCGGGCAGCTCTCGGGGAACAGCACTTACCGGAGCGTCGGCAAAGAAGGGGATGGGGCCAATAACTACCTCAAATACCTCGCCCACCGCATCGGAAGGAACTGCCTCTATCAATATAGCCACAACATCAACGCCTTAAGCGCCAATACGATCACCACGCCGAATTACACAATGCCGATCGCCTTGATCATCGGGGTCGATACGGCTCTTCTAGTGGCCTCTTCGATCGTGCTCTTCAAGATGGTGCTTCCGAAAAAGAAGAAAACAAAGAAAGAGAAAGCTGAGTGAACTATATGAAAAAGATCAGAAAAAGCATCTTGCTTGCGCCAATCATCCTTCTGGGGGCAGCATCTTTAGCCTCCTGCTCGAGCAAAACGCAGCTCGATACGCCGTCTGACATCACTTATGATTTCAAGACGGGCAAGGTGAGCTTCTCCGCCGTAACGGGGGCGAAAACATATACCGTCGGGGTCTCCGAGATCATCAATGACACGACGGGCAAAGGATTAGAAGGCATCAAAAACTCCACCAAGATGAAAGTGGGGGAGAAAGAAGTGTATCTATGGGCCACCCAAATCGGCTCGCTTACCTCTCTCACCGACAAAGATGGGGACGGGAAAGTCGAAGGGACGATCGTCTATCGTTCCTTCTCCTCGACCGCCTCTGACCCAGGCTCGGTCATTGCTTGCACCGATATCCCGAAGGGCGACTTCATCTTGACGGTCATGGCCGATAAGACGGATGAGCTTGCGGGCTCAGAATACGGCATCCTTCAATTCTCCAACAAAGGTGCGCTAGCCGATCCTACCGGTTTCTCCGCTTCCTTCGATGAAAGCGGGAAGATGTCGATAAGCGCGGCGAGCAATTACTATATCAATTGTCTCTCTTCCACCGGCATGCCCGAGAGCATGGAATTCCTGCTCAAGGAAGATGGGGTGACCGTGGAAAGCATCAGCTTCGATGATTTTTCCTACACCAACACCGTCGTCGGGCCAGCCAAATCCTATAACTTCAACAATGCGACGGTGACCTCCTCGAAGAGCCTTGATACCTCGAAGAAAATCACTTCAAGCGTCCAAGCCAAAGGCAATGGCGTCTCGAAAACCGATTCGAATGTCTGCGACGTCCTTATCCCCACTTTCACCGAAGAGGTGAGCTATGCGACCAAATACGATTGCTCCGGCAAAGGGAGCGCTGGCGAGGTATCGATCAGCGTCAATGTCGGCGTCGATGAGGAAGGGAAAGCCGTTTACGGGCTTGAAGCGAAGCAGTCCAATGTCGTGATCGCTAGAGAAAGCGGCAGCTACTCAGCCGATGGAACGATAAGCGAAATCGACGGCAAAAAGACCTTCGAAGAGGGGAAGATCCTCACCTTCAAGACGGAGAAGAGCGATTTATCAACCTCGATAATGGACGGGAAAAGCCTCACCGTGACGAAGAAGGAAAGCCAAGGATGGGGCGGAAAGAGCATCTCTTACGCCTTACTAGGCGAAGGTTTCTCCTATAACGGGACAAGCTTCGCCTTCACCGAGGCCTCTTCTTCTAACCAAGGCGGCTTCCCAGGCGGGGGAGGCGGCCCTGGCGGACCGATGTAAGCAAAGAGGAATATAGGCAAGCGGACCTCTATCCGCTTGCCTTTCCTTAGGAGTCAATGAATATGAGCCAACAAGAAGAAATCATCGAAGAAAAAGAGGAAGAAGAGGAAGAGGAGAGCAGAAAGCCCGATTGTTCCTTTTCCCTTTTCCTCAACAAATTCTTCCACCATATCGATCGCGGGTCGCATTTAAGGAGCGAAGTGCTCTGCGGCATCGTCATTTTCCTCATCTCAATCTGCGTTTTGTTCACCAATATGCAGATTATCGGCCAATTGATCCTCGGGGATCTTTCCTTATCGACTTCCCCGAACGATCCCGCTTCGATTGAGGCGGTCACTCGCTACGTCGCTCTATATGAGTCATCGCTCATCGTGAGCTTCCTCTCATCCCTTCTCATCGGTTTTCTGGTCAATTTGCCTTTCGTGCAGATCTCGACGATGGGATTATCGGTGTCCATCATCGGCTTTTTCGGGCTCAAGAGCGGATTAAGCTATCAAAACGTGCTTTTCGTTTCCTGGATTGCCTCGATTTTGACCGCCATCATCACGGGCGTGCCCGCCATTAGGCGCTTTTTCCTCAAGGGACTGCCAAAGCCGCTTTTGAGAGTACTTCCTTGCTTTTATGGGGCTCTATTGCTTTTTACGGGCGTCAAGCTGAGCGGGTTTTTCTCGGAAAGCGGTTATTCGACGGGATCTTTGGCGAATGGATCCCTTGCTTTGACTTCCTTCTCCGTTTCCTCTTTAAGTGGGATAACTCTCCTCGCTTTCGTAAGCGCCATCATATCTTTCTTCGCTTATTTCCTTTTGCGCTCTTCCAAAGCGAAGCATCCTCTTTCGATGAGCTTCATCATTGGCCTCTCCATCTTTTTGGGCGTTGGGCTGATAAAGACTTTCATCGGCGGTTTTTCGACCACTGATGGGGATTCTCTGATCAATTTCGGGAGGATATGGCTCGTGGCTGGATCGCAGGCTTCCGATAAGACGCCTTTCGGGGATTCCTATTTCTCCTATAGCCAAAGCGGATTCTCCTATATCCTAAGCAACATCCCCTCCTTATTCAGCGAAGGCGCCGATTTCAGCGCCTATAGCGGCAACGCTTTCCTCTTTGTTCTCTCCAGCGTTATCGCGATGGTTCTATTTAACCTCGTTGATGCATCAGCGGTTATCGAGAGCTGCAAAGAAGGGCTTTCGGAAGGGAGAGAAACCCCTGTCGATTTGGAGGCGAAAGAGAGCAAGCGCCTATATTGGATAAGCTCAGGCATGAACTTCCTTGCGCCTTTCCTCGGCGTAGGGGCCATCACCACTTCCAAAGTGTCCGTTTTATCGGCGGAAGATAAGGCGAAATCCGGCATCAGCAGCATCGTTGCGGCCTTAGGCTATCTCATCTCCATCTTCGTGATGGCTTTCCCGGCCTTATTAGCCTCTTCCACCTATTTGGTCACCTCGATGAACGAGTTCAACTATTTTGCTTACGGCAATGGCGGGATGGTTTATCTTATCCAAGGGCTGCGGTTTGGCTTAGCGGATGCCTTCCTATGCTTGATTGGCATCATCATGATCGAGAAAGGGATAACGCTGCTGAAGGAAGAGGAGAGGAACTACCTCCTTTCTTCCGCCGCTTTCTTCCTTGCCCTTGTCTTCTCTTCCTTGATGGTTGGGTTGTTCGCAAGCAGCCTCCTTTATTTATTGATCAGCCTCTTCGATGGCAAAAGAGAAGAGGGGGAGGGATACTTCGCGACTCTCTTCAAAAACGTCAAAAACAACCTTAAGCAAACCGAGATACCGGTTGTTGCGGTCTCTCTTCTCTCTTTATTGGGGTGCTTTGCCTCGATGTAGCGGGATCTTGCAGCCGAGCAAGAAGCATCTCTCCGCTTCTTCTGGCTAATAGAGAGCCGATCCTTATCTCTTTTGGGGGATTAGCTGATTGAGGCTTAAGCAAAGAAAAGGCGCAGCCATTAAGCCAGCTGCGCCTTATTTTCCTTTATTGGGAATTAGCGATGTTGGCAGTTCCGGCTTACCAAAGCATCATTATGCATTTATCGTGCGCTTATCGTGCAAAATGGCCATAGTTGTATCGTGCGTTTATCGTGCGGAACGATTCTGAATTTTAGATTCATTCGAATTGCTAAAAAACGCCATCAAATAAAGGGATAATCCATAACGTACTTTTTAAATCTTCCATTAGTTCATTTTCGATTCTTCCATGCAAAACCTGCTTATCGCCAAATGATTAAAGCACTTATACCTTATAGCATTTATGCTATAATTATGGCTAGGGAGCACATTGGCAATGGAATTTAAGGATGAATTGAAAAATTTTAGGAAGGCCAACAAATTCACGCAGACGCAATTAGCCGAAAAATTGGATATTGATTTTTCAACGGTCAATAGACTTGAAAACGGTCATTTCAAACCCAGTTATGACGTTTTGAGCAAATTCGAAACATTAAAAGGGCAAATTGGCGAGAATGAGATCGCGCTACCGAAATTGCCGGATGCGAATCTTACCAATGACATTTACGACGATATTTCAAATTTAATCGAGAGATCCAGCCGCATCGCTTATCAGTCGGTTAACTTTGTTTTAATGCAAAGAAACTGGCTAATCGGCAAAAGGATCAACGATGAAGAACTGAAAGATAGCAGAAGAGAGAACTATGGTTTGGAGATCATAAAAAACTTGTCCAAAAAATTAACCGAGAAATACGGGAAGGGATTCGGAAGGATGTCGCTTTATAATTTCTTGTCTTTCTATAAAACGTATCCAAACATTTTCCAAACAGCGTCTGGACAATCTTTCTTATCGTGGTCGCATTATTTGATTTTGCTTCAGGTTAATGATGGAGCTGCGAGACTTTGGTACGAGAAAGAGGCTTCGAAGCAATCATGGAGCGTAAGGACGCTTCAAAGAAACGTTTCGACCCAATATTACTATCGTATCTTAAAATCGCAAAAGAAAGATTTGGCAGAAAAAGAAATGCTCATAAAGGCAAACGATGATTCCGATGACAAAAGGTTGGAATTTATCAAGAATCCTGCCGTTCTGGAATTCTTGAACATCCCTGAAAACAACGACTATCTTGAAAAAGATTTGGAGAGGTGCCTAATTCAAAATCTGAAAAATTTTATGATGGAGCTTGGTAAAGGCTACGCTTTTGTATCCTCGCAAAAAAGAATCCATACGGAAAAGGAAGATTATTTCATCGATTTGGTATTTTATAATTTTATTCTGAAATGTTTTGTCCTTATCGATTTGAAAACAGGTAAATTGACCCACCAAGATGTGGGCCAAATGGATATGTATGTCCAAATGTACGATGACATTGAAAAGCAAGAAGACGACAATCCAACAATCGGCATATTGCTGTGCTCTGATACCGATGAAGATGTCGCTAGATACTCTTCCCTTCGCGCAAACGATCAATTGTATGCCGCTAAATATAAAACTTATCTGCCTAGCGAAGAGGAATTAAAAAAAGAAATCGAAAGGCAAAAGACATTTTTCTACCTTCAGAAAGAGAGAAAATGAAGAAAATTGCCAGGCTATAACAAAGTATTGCTACGGTGATTTTTGCATGCCGTTATAGGAAAGTGCCTGAATCGATGGCCGCTTACACTCTGTCAACAATATGGAACAAAGTCAAAAGGCTATTGCATAAACGATATCAATTACCGGCTTGGACACATCATTCTAAATAAGAGCGCAAATGGATGTGATCCAAAAATAGAAAGAAGAAATAGCGGTCTAATCGCCACTTTTTATTCCGCTTGGCTTACCTATCTATAAATTCGCGCTTATCTTTTCTAATGCCCTCATCAGCCGAGGAAGATCGTTCGTTATGGTCTCATAGACGATCGCATAATCGTTCTTCCCATATTCATGGACGATGCCATTGCGGAACCCGATGATTTCGCGCCAAGGAATGTCGGGGTTCTCTTGTTTGGATTCCAGCGAAAGGCTTTTTGCGTTTTCGACTAGTTGAATCAAACGAAACATAATGGCATCAAGAAGCACATCGTCCTCCAAAAATTCATCGTAGGTTCTATTCCCGAGATATTTTTGGATAGCCTCGATATCCTTCATCGCCCTTAAGGCGTAGTATTTGTCATTTTTCTCGTTACCCATATATCTTTACGCCATCCTTCATGACTTCAGCCATTAAAGAGAGATTATCCTTTTGATTGGACAGCCTGAGCAAATCTACTTTCTTATGAAGGGTTTCATGAAGCTCCTCGCTGAGCCCGATGAAACTGAGCCCGGATAGCGATGTGGAAACCAATAAATCGACATCGCTATTTTCCTTTGCGCATCCCTTGGCGTAACTTCCGAAAAGATAACAAAAATCGATCTGCCCTCGATAATGCGAATCAAAAACCTCTCCACAAGCCTTTTTGATTGCCTCTATGGTTAATAGCCCTTTGCTTTCGTTTATCGAATACCGCTCATTTAAGACAGCAATCATGGCCTCTCTTTTAAGCGCGCTCCCATAGCCGTCGTCTTTTTCGTAACGGATGTAGGTCCTTAAGGGGACATTCAAAAGGGAGGCGCACTCCGTCTGCTTCAGCCCGTATCCGATTCTCGTTTCCAGAAGACTCGTTCCCATCTCCCCTAAAGTTTACCAATATTGGCATTTTAATTCAACTGTACATGACAATTTGACATATATTATATTTAGTATTATGCCAATTTGGCATTTGGAAAGACGATTCTCTAAATGTTGTGGAAACCTCCGCAGGCGTCCTTAGCGAACTGTCAACGTCCTCATTTATCGTTTTTTCCGTTTTCCTAAATTTTATGAAATGCGATTGATGCGCATAGCAATGGGGCTATAGGGGCCTCATCGCTATAGGCTCGTCATTCAAAGGGGAGGGAAAATTCGCGCAAAAAGATGAAATTGTGATTGAAATTTCCTTTTTGCCCCTTAAAATCAGTCGCATCGGCAACGAAAAGGAAGAGTAATTCCCCCGATTCAGATAGAGAGTCCCGGATGGTGGAAGCGGGATTGAGGAAAGGGAACGAACATGGCCTTGGAGCTGAAAGGGCGAAAGATAGTAGCCCTTCCCGGGATCGCCCGTTATAGCGAGAGGGTTTGATCGAACCCAGTAAGGCATCTCAGGCGACTGAGGCGCGAATGAAGGTGGTACCACGGCCAAATAGCCCGTCCTTCTGCTTATGCAAGAGGACGGGTTTTTCTGTCCGGAAGGGAGACAATGGCCTTACTAGAGATTAAGCATTTAAGCAAATCGTTCGGCGATTGCAAAGTTTTGGATGATATCAGCTTGAGCGTGGAAAAAGGCGATATCTACGGCATCCTCGGCCTATCGGGCGCGGGGAAATCCACGCTCGTCCGCTGCATCAATTCGCTTGAGAGATTCGATGAAGGCGAAATCGCTTATGACGGCAAAATCCTTTGCTCGCCGTCTAAGAGCATCGAAAGAAGCGAGCGCAAGAACATCGGCATGATCTTCCAGTCCTTCAATCTCCTTGAGCAGAAAAACGTTCTCGAGAACGTTAAATTCGGCCTCAAGGTGAACCATTACCCGAAGAAAGAGATCGAGCCTATCGCGCTTGAGGCCCTGGATAGGGTTGGGCTCCTAGATAAGCTCAAAGCCTACCCAAGCGAGCTCTCGGGCGGGCAAAAGCAAAGGGTGGCGATTGCTAGAGCGCTGGCCTTGAAGCCGCAGATCCTCCTCTCGGATGAGGCGACTTCCGCTCTCGATAATGAGAACACCTCTTCGATCTTGGCTCTCCTCAAATCGCTCAATGAGGAATACGGGCTCACCATCATCCTCATCTCCCATCAGCTCAATGCGATCGAGAGCATTTGCAACAAAGTCGCGATCCTCGACCATGCGAAGATCGTCGAGCGCGGCAATATCGAGGATGTCTTCCTCAATCCGCAGAGCGAAGTGACGAAAAAGCTCGTCTATTCCTCTTCCATCAATACGACTTACGACGAAAGGAAGCTCATCAGAATCCTCTTTGACGGCAATACCGATGAGCCGCTCCTCTCCGATATCGTGCTCAAGTGCTCTTTGTCTTTGTCCGTGGTCTATGCCTCAACGAAGATCATGAATGAGAAGATATACGGGCAAATGATCATCAAATGCCCGAAAGAGGAGAAAGACGTCGAAAAGCTCGAGAAATATCTGACACTCAAGAATATCGCTTACGAGACAACTATATAGATTAAGTCAACTTCATTGATAAGAAATTTTCCATGCTTAA
>CAVKAR010000029.1:0-18132 GCA_963654425.1 Lachnospiraceae bacterium | reverse complement strand
ATGTCGCAGCGCAATGAGGGATTTTCCTCGATTATCCTTTTCTCCACCGCACTTCCCGCATCGCCCATGAAAAGCCACTTCTTCCCCATGAATTCGCTATAGAGGACAAGGGAATTGTCGTTCTCATCGCCCCACTCATGCGTATTGAGGTTATCGAGCCTGATATTGCCTATCGTAAGCGGGAAAGCCTCTTTCTCCCTGATGGTCCTTTTCACGATAAAGGATTTCTCCAGTCCCTCCACTCCGCCATCATGATCATTGTCCCCATGCGTCAAGATGAGGGCGTCAAGATGGTATATCCTCTTTTTTCTTAGATATGGCGCATCAACCTCTTCCCCCATATCGAAATAGAGGCTCCCCCCAGTATCTATCATAAGGGAATGCGAACCGCTCCTTAAAAGGATCGCATCCCCTTGCCCCACATTGATGAAAGTCACTTCTTCGCTGAATGAGTTTGAGATAGGGATGGCATTAAGGAGCAAGAAGGAAAGGAAGAGGAGAGGCACCCCTTTCCTTAAGCGGGCAAAGCCTATAGAAAGAAAGAGGAAATAGGAATAATAGAGGGCGTAATAGAGCAAATACGCGTATTCATTGAATCCCCCGAAAAGCGGGATGGCTATATCGACATAATCGAAGAAAGAAACCGTGCCCGCGATGAAAGAAGCGTAAGATGAAAGAAAAGAGAAAGGGACGCTGCAAAAGGAAAGGAGCGATAAAACGATGAAAGGGAAAACGAGAAAAGGCAAGATGAGGGCATAGAGCAAGCCGAAAAGATGATAGACGCCTTTTTGGAGGGAAAGCGGCAAAAAGAAAAGGCGGAAAGAGAGGGTGGAGCCGATTTTCTTCTTCCCTTTGCCCATATTGGCGAAATGGGGATAAAGGAAAGCGCTATTGAGCATAGACCCGATGCCGATGAGAAAAGAGCTCCTCAAGACGCTGCGGAAGGAGAATAGCAGCAAGATAAGGCCCGTCAAAGAAGCTTTCCCGAGATTATCCATCCCCCATTTTTCGTTCAGGAAGAGCAAAGAGACGATCCGCGCAACCAAAACGCGGCAAAAAGAGATCTTGTAAAAGTAAAAAGGCGAAAGCGAGAGAAGAAAAAGAAGCGAAACCATCTTGCTTTTGCCTTTGCCGAGGAAAAAAGAGGAAACGCGCTCAATCATTAAGCAGAGGAGCGAAAGATAAACCCCGCTCGCGGACAATAGATACCCTACGCCCAAAGAGGAAGAAAGGGAAAGCGTCTTTTCATCGCCGCTCCTTTTATCGAATAGGAGCGCGTCGATCAAAGAAGCGGTCTCTTTCGGGAAAAAGGAAAGGAATTCCTTTTCTTTTGTCCGCAAGCGGATCGGCATAAGGAATCTCTCCTCGAGGGAATAGACGGAAAAGGAATATCTGACGCCGCGGCTAGAAAGATAACTCTTGAAGGAGAAGCGCCCCTCGTAAGAGGTCTCGCTATATTCGCTCCGATATCCCTTCAAAAGGAGAGTATCCCCCACTTCGCGCTCATTCCCTTTTTCGTAAACGTAATAAGAGACCCCTTCGCTTCTGAAAAGATAATAGTTGCTTTTGCTTTCGATCACCCTGCCGAGTATCTCGCTATAGCCGATGGATACGCTTTTCGAAGGCAGCGAGAAGAGGGAAAAGCCGAGAATAAAGGAAAGAGAGAATAAGACGAGCGTCTTTTTTCCGCGCTTATGGGCGCAAAAGAAGAAAAGGGCCGAGAGGATGATGAAAAGAGGAAGCAAGTAGTAACGCTTTAAGTAGAAAGAAAAGTAGCTCGCGAGAGTGAACCCCAAAAGCAGGAAAAGAGCGTAAAAGCTCCTTTCTTTAGTCCATAAGGGTGACGAAATCCTTGGCTTTCGCAAAGATCGCATTGCCGATGCCCGTCACGTTCTTGAGCTCCTCGATGCGAGCGAAAGACGAGGTCCCTTCGCGGTAATCGATGATCGAGCTCGCGATTGTCGAGGAGAAGGCGCTTACCTTCATGAGGGTGGTTTTATCAGCGCTATTGATGTTCACTTTCTCAATCGGGCTAGTTGAGCAAGTGTTGCTGTTATCGTAAATCGGCGCAATATAGAAAGTCTGGCCGTTGCTTAAAAGAAAATCGGTGTTGTAGGCTTTTGGGTCGGCGTTTGTGGTGGCCCCATTCGCGGCTTCGATGAGCGTCAGAAGGGTGCTGCCAGTCGATAAAGTATAGGTTCCCGTTTTCCTCACCTCCCCGGTGATGGATACTTTGAGGGTATCTCCGCTATCGCTATTAGCTAGGCTCGAGCTCCCGTTCACGATTTGCTCCGTCACATTGTCCACGACGGCGAAACCGACAAGGCCGACGATCGTCACGATGACGGCAATGATAATGAATTTGACCATAATTACCTCCACCCTTTACTAGAGGAGGAAACATCGATTTTCAAAAAAGAAATGGATTTATCCATAGGCTCATGCTTGCGTCACGATTGCTTTCGCTCTTTGGCTTCTCTTGGCAGGAAAACAATCGAAAACTTCGCCATCATCACGGATTGCTATTGTTATTTTGTGAAAATCATTGCGTCAAATATATGTTATTTTGTGGAAAACGCCTCCTAAAATTACTGTTATTTTGTGAAAAATGATTCATTTTCGCTTTCTTCGCCTTTAAAATAACCATTGAGGGAAAACAAATGAATGATGAAACGATATTGCGCAGAAAAGTCTACTCGAAACTTCTCGAATGGAAAAAAGAGTATGCCCCGGATTACGCTCTTTTTTTAAAGGGGGCAAGACGCGTTGGCAAAACAACCATCGTCGAAGAATTCGGAAAAAGGGAATACAAATCGTATATCGTAATCGATTTTCAAAAAGCCAACGAAACGATCAAAGACCTTTTCGTAAACGGTCTCATGGATCTTGATTATTTCTTCAATATCATTCAAATGCAGTTCAAAACAAAACTATATCAAAGGGAATCATTGATCGTTCTCGACGAAATTCAGCTGTTTCCTTTAGCTAGACAAGCTCTTAAAACGCTGCTCGAGGATAAACGTTACGACTATATCGAAACAGGATCTTTGGCAGGCATCACAAAGCGAAGCAAGAAAGCGGAAATTTTAATACCTTCCGAAGAATATTGCGTGGAGATGTTCCCCTTGGATTTTGAAGAATTCCTTTGGGCGAACGATGATGCTTTCACAATGGATATCATCCGTGATCATTTTGAAAGCAAATCCCCATTTGGGCAAAAGCTCGCAAAGGATATTCAAAGAAAATTCAGGGAATATATGTGCGTCGGAGGTATGCCTCAATCCGTTATGAGCTATTCGATGCACAAGGATTTCGAAAAAGTCGACTTCATCAAAAGGGGGATACTCAATCTTTACCGCAATGACATCAAAGAACAAGATGAAGAGAATGGCGAATATGTCGGGAACATCCTCGATAATATTCCTTCTGAGCTTTCCAACCATGAGGCGAGGCTACAAACGAATCTCTTCCATTTTTCCCATATAAACAAAAATGCTAGGCTCAGAGAATATAAAGGCCCATTGAGATGGCTGGATGAAGCAATTATCATCAATCTAGCCCGTAATTGCAATGATCCTAGCCCCGCTCTTACGCTTAATTTAAGCGATGAGAGAATCAAGTGCTATCTGATGGATACTGGCCTGTTGCTCAATTTGAGCTTCGGGGATGGCAATTTCATGGACAATGAATTCTATTCGGCCATTCTCACCGACAGACTGCACATCAATGAAGGGATGTTCGTCGAAAACGTTGTTGCGCAATGTTTGAGGAGCAATGGCCACAAAATCATTTTTTATATCGAAACGAACGATAGAGGCGCCCTTGAAATGGAAATCGATTTCTTGATAAGGAACGGGAAAAAAGTCATACCGATTGAAGTGAAATCATCCAAGGAGTTTTCAACGAAATCGCTAGAGAAATTCAAAAAGAAATTCAACAACAAAATCGGCGTTCAGTACATTTTCTGCGATGGCGATATCAAAAGGGAAGGCGAAACCATATATCTCCCTTATTTCATGGCTTCAGTCGTTTGACGGTCTTATTCATTATCGTCAAGCTGATGGGCTAATCTTTTTGCGCCCGATGATTACGGTCCAGCCTCAACGGGCGAAATCCCGTGATTGCGTTTTCTTTTTTGCCTTTCGCGATAGTTTTTCTGTCTCATCGCAAGATAAATAACCATATTTTTTGACATGCCGAAGTAAAAATGGGTGTCTAGCGAATGTTGACTAACGCACTAGTGGAATGATGGACGAACCTATTTTTTAAAAAGAGTCTGGGTCCAAGCCCCCATTTTTAAGGCCATCAAAAGCCGATTCTACTGACTTTCCGCCCTTTGCAGTCGATGAGTCTCGTCTCTTCATCGTCCCTCAATCCCTTGATGCGTATCTCCGAATCGAGGCATTCGACTTCAATCAAGCGAGAGGTGAATTCGCCTACACCCTTCTCTTCATGGAAGAGATAGGAGAATTCTCCTTTTTCGAGAGGGTAGAGGGAAAAGACCGTCTTCCCATTCTCCTCTAACGGGATAAGACTCCCTTCCTTAATAAAATGGATTGGGAGATCGCCTGGCTCATTTTTGATGACGATCCTCCCGTAAACGAGCTTGTTCTCGCAATAGAAACGCCCTTCTGGCAAGAGGCATTCTTTCTCTTTCGCCCCTTCTAGGAAAATAGGGGCGGCGATAATGGAGTTCCCGCAGAAGAACATGTCGCTTTCCTCATCATAATCGGGGTATTTGAGGAAAAGCGGATAAATCAGAGGATGATAGCTATCAACCGCGTTTATGGCTTCGCTATAGAGATAAGGGAGGAGCTTTTGCCGGAAAGCGAAGAGTTTTTTGACCTTGTCTTTGCTTGAAGGGTATAGCCAAGGCATCGTCGAGGAGTTATCGGGGTTCCAGGAATGGAGGGTGAAGCGCGGGGTGAATAAGCCATAGGCAATCCAGCGGAGAAAGAGCTCCTCGCTCGGCTTTTCGCCAGCAAAGCCGCCGATATCCTGCCCAATGAAGGCAAAGCCAGTCAAGGCGGAAGTCATTGCCATTTTGTGATTCCCGACAAAGTCGGAGAAAGAGGTGAGATTATCGCCCGTCCAAGTCTCCGCGAAACGCTGAAAGCCGGCGCAAGAGGATCTCGTCACGGCCATATAGCCTTTCTTATTGCCGACCCCTTCATAAGAGGCTCTAGCCATAAGAAGGGAGAAAAGAGGCCTAATGAGCTTGGCTTTGATCGGATGAGAGAAGCCATAGGCGTAAACATCCTCATCGTGGATATCGTACTCGTTATTGTCGTTCCAGATGGCTTCATACCCCAAATCGACGAGATTCCTCTTCACGCATTCGCTCCAAAAAGCAGCAGCCTCCGGGTTCGTGAAATCGAGATAGCTGCCCTCTCCGCCCCAAAAAGGGAAAAGATAAGGCGAGCCATCGCGATAAGAAAGAAAGTAACCCTTGCTCTTGATGTATTCATAAAGAGGATGGGTCGATAAAAAGGCCGGCTTCACGTTCGGGAGAAGATGAATGAGGCGCTTCCCCATATCCTCGGCAAACCCTTTGGGGTCAGGGAACTTGTCTTTGTTCCAATGGAAGACGCAGCGCTTGCCATCAATCGATGTATAGCCGCTAGAAAGATAGAACCCGCCTGGAGAAATCTCGTATTCATCGCATTTATCGAGAAACTCCCTGAATGAAGCAAGCGGCTTATCGGAATCGGTATAGGCCATCGTGGAGCCACAATAGGAAAAACTCCATTTCGGGGGATAGAAGGATTTGCCAGTTAGATAAGCGAAGCGCGTGACAATCTCCTCGACGCTTCCGAAAATCACGTAATAAACAAGCGCCTCTTCTTCGCAGCGGAAGTATTTATAGGGCTCGTAGTAATTATTGTGCTCTTGCCCGAAATTGATCGCGCCATTAGAGTAAGTATCGTAATAAATGCCATAGCTAGCGACGCTATTGCGGCAGATATAGAAGGGTATTTGCTTATAAAGGGGATCGCTATGGAGCGATGAAAAGCCCAAGGCATCGAAAGTCTCGAGACGATAGGAATGCATGTTCTTGTTGATGGGTCCCGTCTTATCGCCAAGCCCGTAGATATGCTCGTCCTTTTCCCTGGAAAGATAATGATAGCTTCCTTTTCCCATCTCGCCCCCGAAGTTATAGGCAAGGATATCCCGGTCAGCGAAAATCTTCTTTTCGCCTAAAAAATAAGAGAGGCGGAAATTCTCGAGATCGACTTTTATCGTGACATCATCGATCTTGAATTCGTCGTCTTTCGATTGCCTTAAAGGCGCAAGGCCGTCTCTCGATAGCCGTTTCCTTCCTTCCATTGGCACGCTCGAAGAGCCTGGGCAAATGGAGAAAGTGGGAAAAAGATCCTCTTCTCTCTCATATATCGCCACGCGCATCATATGGAGGAAAAAATCGAGGCGCGCGTATTTGCCGTCTGCGTAATATGTTCTTGAATACTCGTCTTTCGCAATGAGTTTAAACTTATGGTGGTATTTCATTTCGGGTCCCCCAAAAAAGTGTTCTTGAGGAGCGTGAGTTTCCTCGGACGCCCCATTTTAACGCCTTTTGGGGAAATGATGAGCGCTTTGCCTCTCTCTATTTTCCATGAAGGCAAGGAAGGCCCATTCGGATTTCCGTTTTTCGCGAAATTCGCAAGATAATCCATCATAAGCGCGGAAATCCTATAATCGGATTCCCCATACGGCCGCCAAGAAGAGGAAAGGGTGCCGAAAAGGTAACGGAGATCGGAAGAATGGAAAGCGAGATTATCGTCGCCTTTCGCGTCCACGTCGAAATAATAGCAGTACGCTTTGTTTTTATTCGCATACTTCATCGTGATATAGGCAAGCAAGGCCGTATACATGTCATTATTGGTGAAGGAGACGATCGTCGGGATATCGATCTTCTTTTTCATTAAGCGCTCTTCGTAATCGGATAAATAATAATGGTCCACCATCGTCATCGTCGAAACCTGGTTGTCTTTGCGCCTTTTCTTGACCTTTTCCAAGGCGTCGAAAATGGGCTTAGGCTCCATCGATTTGAATTCATCGAAGCTTTTGGCCCCGCTTTCTTCCATAACGTCGAGCCAATACCCCCTTCTTTCTTCCACCTTTTTCGGGGTGGCCATTTTCGGGAAGAGGCCAGCTCCGGATATCATGACGGCTTTTTGGAAGAGGCCTTGGCTCTTTTCGGATAATAGAAGCGCCTGGATCGACATCGCCCCGGCGCTTTGCCCCATGAGCGTGATATTGTCTTTGTCGCCGCCGAATTCCTCGATATGCTTTTTGATGAAGCGCAAGGCCGTAACTTGGTCATCGAGCCCGAAATTGCCCTCGTGGCCGTATCTTTTGCTTATTTCTTCGTGCGTGAAATAGCCGAAAACGCCAACGCGGTATTGTATGAAGATTGTCAAAATCCCTCTAGATGCAAGCGCTTCGCCAGAGAAAGCGCCTTCGCTGATGGCTCCGCTATCGAAACCTCCGCCATGGATATAAACGATGACTGGGCACTTATCAGCTTTTTTCGGCGTATAGATATCCAATCTTAAGCAGTCTTCTGAATAGGTGAACCCGATCCCTTCCCGGTATTCTTTGTGGTAAAAGGCGCGCTCTGGTATCTCCAAATGCTCATAGTAGCAGCGTTTCTGAATGCAGGCATCGCCATGCTTTTTGGCCTCGATATCGCCCCAAGAGGAGACTTCTTCGGCGTATTCGAAGCGACCGGCTTTGCCGTAAGGAAGTCCTAAAAAGGCATACGAGTTCTCTTTTTCGATGCCTTCTATGGTGCCTAAAGATGTCTCTAACTTAACCGCGCCCACTACTCTTCCTCAGCCGATGCGATGGCGATTTCCTTGTTCTCGACCTGCTTTTTGAGAAGCTCTTCTTTATGGACTTGAAGCTCTTCCGTTTTCTTCTTGTTGAGAGAGTAAATGAATAAGATCGAAAGACCCATCGCGAGGAATAAGGCGGCTGGGATGGCGGTAGCCATGTAGTATTCGGCGATGAGGGTATCCTCGGACTGAACGGCATCCGATCCTGGCGTATAGCCCATGCCCATGAGAGCGCCATTGACGCAGACGGCGGCAAGGACCTGGCCGAGTTTGCGGAAGAACATGAAGACGCTATAGGAAGTGCCATCGTTCCTCTTGCCGGTTTTCACCTCGACATCGTCGATGGCGTCAGTCGCCAAAGCCCAGATTTCCAAGGTTATGATCGATAAACCGATGCCGCTTACAAGACAGAAGCCCAAGAAAATGAAGGGATATTCGATGACGGCGTCTTTAAGGAAGATAAGGATGAAATTCGGGATAGCGGCAATGATCCCGCCAAGGGCGCAAAGCTCTTTTTTGCCGTATTTGCGAACTAGTTTCCCGGCGAAGAACATGAGCACCACCATAGGGCCATAACTGCAAGCCTGGGAAGCGATGTTCATCCAGTTGGCGGAGAAAAGGTCGTTGAAGAGATATGTGTAGAAAGACTGGGTGAACATCTGCCCCGCTAGGAGCAATAAGCCCGTGAGGCAAACGGCGAGGAAGCTGCGGTTTTTCAGAAGGGCTTTCGCCATTTCCTTCCCTTCGCCTTTCTTATGCTCGATATTCGTGGCAACGACGCGCTCTTTGTTGTTTTTATACGCAACGAACAAGAGAATCGCGGCGACGATCGCCATCACGGAAACCCCGATGATAATCGGAAGATACTGGACTTTGCTCACGATGCTCCCATCCGGCTGCTCGACTTTCTTCGAATAGAACATCGTGATGAGAAGGACGGGGATAGAGCCTAAAGCGGCCCCGGCGCTCCTGAAGACGGAAAGCTTGTTTCTCTCTTTCGCATCGGTTGTGACGACGCTAGCAAGAGAGCCGTAAGGTATCTGGTGGATTGTATAAAGCATCCCGAAAGCAATGTAGGTGACGGCGGCATAAGCGGAGATGCCTACAAGCCCCATCTTCGCGGCGAGATCGCTCCAAGGGAGGAACATGAGAATCGTCGAGATGGCTAGAGGGATAGCCACCCATTTCATCCAAACGCGGTATCTGCCTTCCTTCCCCGGATGGCGGATATCCACGATGCGCCCCATGATGGGGTCATTGACGGCATCCCACACCCTAGCGAGGATGAACATGATCATGATGAATAGAGGGGTGAGCCCCAGGATATCCGTATAGTATTTCTGCAAGATCGTCGTGACCGTCGAGAAACATAAGCATCCGGCGAAGTCGCCGAGGGCGTAACCGACGTAATCCTTGTTGCTTAAGCCTGATGTTCTCGAAATGTAGGAATCGCTGTTGCTCGATTCCACTGTCTTTGTCTCTTCCATGCTGTTATGTCCTTTTTTGAATCGTTTTGTTAATAGTCACACTTTTGAAAGCGCTTTCCAACAATTTTTTAAGTGAATTAATAAATTGATGGTTCACAACATCCGTTTTATTCAAAAAAAGGGGTGATTTCGGCACATTGCCGCCCTTTTGGACGAAAAAGCCGCCTGAGCGACGAGATGATCGACTCGAAAGCTAGACAGGCGTTTTAAAGAAGCTGAATAGCCTTTCCCCGACTTTAACGGCTCGTAGCAAAAACTGACGCTGCATCAAAAGACAAAAAAGAGCGGCGATTTCGCCGGGCTTTCGGTTAATTCGCCACTCCGATGACGCCTTTATTCATCCAGGAATCTGCCTTGGGCTTCGTCTGCTACGGTCCCACCCCAGTCATTGCCATGGATATCGTAGATAATGCCGTCTGCTAGCGCTCCTTCTTCGCCTAGCCCAGCTTTCGCGACTTCGACCTTGCCACCGCTATTCAGTTTAACGTTGGTGGCTTTATTGCTCCTGATGAGGATTTGGGTATCGGACCCGACATACCCAAAGCGCATGAAACGATCCCCGATATCGTCGAAGGCATTGTTTTTGATGATGACGGCCCCATGGCTAAGAGGAGATGCCAAAGAAGCGTTATTTTGAATCGCAATGGCATTATGCCCGGTTGTTTTGAATCGGGAATCGATGACCCAGACATTGTAGATATTGCTTGTATACATGCCCTGATAGCAAGATTCGAAAGAGCAATCGTAGACAATGAGGTTTTTGATTGCGGCATTTTTGCATTCATTCATGTAGCGAAGGCCCTGGTGATCATCGCCAGAAGAGATGTCGCCGATTGTGAAACTGCAATCTTTGAATGTCACGCCGTCGATCGATGTCTCGGCTTGAGAGGAATAAACCTTGACGGGGCCGGTGAATTTGATGTCTTCGAATTTAACGTTGCTCCAATTCTGGGCTAGATAATATCCGGTCGTGTTTTTCTCAAGAACGTAATCATAAACCGTCGCTTGCCCGCTTGCATAAGCCTGGCCGCCAGCCGCGGATAAACCGGCAACGCTGATGGATTTGCCTTCTTTGGCTTTGATCGTGAGGTTATTGATATTGCGGACGTAATAGGAGGAATCGGACCATTCAGCTCCGTTTTTGATTTCCAAGAACTCGTCGAGCGTCTTTTCCTTATCGGAAGAAATCCCGCCAATATAGTATTGGGTATTGCTTCCAACATATTTTGTCGCGCGCCCAAAGTCCAATTCGCCGTAAATAGAGCCGGTATCGTCGGTCAACACCAATGTGGCCCCATCCAAAGAACCGTGTTGCCCGTCAAGATATTCTTGAACGTTTTCCGAGGTGACCTCATAAGTAAACCCGGTGAAAACATTGCCTTGGACAGCCTCAACGCTGAATAGCAAATCGCATTTTTTGCCTTGATAAGCATTTCCTCTATCAGAAGGAAGATCGACCACGACTGGAATGGAAACGTCATCGCAGTTGGGAATCAAATCTTCATAAGAAGAGATTAAAGACGGTCCCAAGAAAGCATCTTCCCCAACTTTGATTTCCAAGCCATTGAATAAGCCGGTGTCATTGTCTTTTTTCGTAACCATGCGGTATTTTGCCGCGACATTGCTGCCGTTTTTGATTTCGATCGCAAAAGCGACTTTATCGCCTGGGGTCATATTGACGAGTTTAAGCTCATTCCCGTCGATAGTGGCCGTTCCGCCATTCATGAATGCGCCATTTTCAAGCCCATATTCGGTTGAAAGCTTGATTTTTTCCTCATCATCAGCAACCTCGCCCGTCAAATCTTGGCCAGTGTAAGTCGTCAAACCGCTGATCGAGGCAGCGACATCGACCTTGCCGCTTGAAATGACGATATCGGCCTTGCTCTCGCTGGCGAACAAAGCATACGTTGCCCCAGCGATAAGCGAACCCGCAACCGCTATAGAGGCAAGCGAAGCCAGAACAATGCTGCTTTCTCGTTTTCCGTTCATATCTTCCATTATCCTTGAAATTGAAAATCGAGCATGAGGCTAAACTCATGCATTCATCCTGTCAAGATGCATTTGGCCGCGATTCGCCTATTTGGCGGAAAATAGCTATGAAATGGCTACTATATTGTGGTCATTCAGCGAAAAAGCATGCGCAAAAGGCGGCAAATCAATAAATACCATACAAAAGAAAAAAGACTGACACCGACGGTATCAATCCTCTTCATCAAAATGGGGCGCAATATGGGAGTCGAACCCACTCATGACCGGTTCACAGCCGGTTGTGTTCACCGTTTCACCAATTGCGCCAGCGCGTATTATCTTACTTATTCTCCATCGTGCCTGCAAGGAAAAGGGTGAGAAAGTAGGATACTTTTCGTCGCTTCGATGATCGGAAGCTCCCTAGCTAGCAATAAACGGGCGATTGGGGTAACGGCTTTCTTGCGGTACTCGGCTTCCGCTTCCTCCAATGAGAAAGCGAGAGTCTCTTTGATGAGCTCATCGCCTTTTGAGGAGAAATGCGGCGCGCTTTTCTTCCCTATCGCTTTCACCAAATAGTAATGGTTAATGTTCTTTCGCTTCAGCAGGTTGTAATAATCCTCGACGATCCCAATGGGGGATAAGAAGGCTATCTCGTATCCTGTTTCCTCCTTGCATTCCCTAGCAAGGGCCTTATAGATATCCTCCCCTTTTTCGATTCCGCCTCCTGGCGTCTCGAAATAATCGCGGTGACCGAAGATATCGTCTCCCACAAGATGATGGAAGAGGAATTTGCCGTCGGGGAGGAGAATCATCGCCCTAACGATCTCTCTGCTCTCTTCGATTCCGACATATGGGTATTCTTTGTCTAAAAGGCTCTTGATGACTTTCATAGGCCTACTTTAGTCTTTTCTTTCGTGTTTATGAAGATAATATATAGGAATGCTTATCAGAAACCGCCTTATCTCACTTATATATAGAATCATCGAACTTGGGCTAGGGATCTTCTCCCTCATCGCCCTCGTCATCGCCGATAAAACCGAGTCAAGTCCCATCAAGAGCTTTGCCTATTTCGGGGCTCAGTGCCTTCTTTTCACCACCGTTATCGTCTTGCTTGAGGTTATCTTCAACGCCATCGATTTGGCGAGGAATGGCGCTAGAGGCATTGCCGCAAGCGTGTATATGCCTCTCACCCTTGCCGTCCTCACCTTTCTTCTCGTGGATGCCTTGATTTATAACATCGGTGCCCCTTTTTTGGGCGGATATGCCGATGGGGAAGCTCTCGTAAGCGCCTTATGCGCCCACATCTTCCTTCCGATCGTTTTCTTCCTGGATTATCTCCTCTTCTCGGAAAAAGGCACGGTCCGCTGGTCCCATGCTCTCTATTGGATGATTTATCCGCTTTGCTATTTCCTGATTGTCTTAAGCGCCCATTATTTCTGGAATAACACTTTCTACCCCTATCCGTTCTTGAACCATGAGCGTTTCATAAATGATCCATCTTCCCCGGAATTCATGAGCGGGAATCTTGGCTGGAACGGGGTCCTCATCGTTTTAGGCTCCATCACCGTCGGCTTTCTTCTCGTCTCCTTTCTCGTGATTTTCCTCAATAACGTCTTTGCTGGCAAATACCGGAAACGCTAAGAAGGGCGATTGTTTTTCACTTCATTCACGAGCAAAGACGAAGAATAAGGGTATTTGCTGGATGTTTTCTCCAGAGAGAGGAATTCCCAGCAATCTTCTTTTTTGATGACCAAAGCAAAAGTCTTGAAGATGCCGTTTTTGTAATAGGTCCTGAAAAGGTAGATCTTCTCCTCCTCTTTTATGTATGCGGCATAATGAGGATGGGTGATGATATCTTTGATCAAGGCCATCCGGCGCAAATAATCAGAAGGGTATTTCACCGCGAACGCGTTGAGATTCGCTTCTTTGATATAAACGAACACATCGCCCGTCAAAGAGGCGGAAAGCGCCCTCTCCACGTTTTTCGAAACACGTCCGAGCTTGAGGGAAGAAACTTCGCTAGAAACCATAAATCCTCCAATGGATGCGGCAAGGGCCCTAGAAGAAACTAGAAAGAAAGCCTTTTGAGAACAAAGAGGGGAAAGGAGAAAGGTCACCGCCCTTGCCGCGAAAAGAGTTTTTCGCTCTTCACCCATATCTATCCATCTTTTTGCCTCTTTACCAAAAAAGGTTGCGCATTTGCTATTGAAAAAAGAGCATATTAGAATAAACGGCGATGGAAAAATACGACAAAAACAGCGCTACGACCTACGCTTTGGGCACAACGCTCAGCATTGAGCTATTGAAGAGGAGAATCGATTTAGCCAAAAGAATCTATATATCCCCGAAACAAAGAAGGGATGATACTTATTCCCTCATCCTATCTCTAGCAAAAGAGAAAAACATCCCCATCATCGAAAACAACGAGAAGATCTTCCGCGCCTTGAGCGAAAAAGACAACTGCATGGTCATCGCCGAATTCAAGAAGGAAGAGGCGCCTTTAGATAAGGAAAGAAATCACATCGTGCTCGTAAACCCCTCCAACAAAGGGAATCTCGGCACCATCTTCCGGAGCGCAGCCGCTTTTGGCTATAAGGATATAGCCATCATCACCCCCGCCGCCGATTATTTCGACCCGAAAGCCATCCGCAGCTCCATGGGCGCCATTTTCTCGCTCAACGTCTTTCGCTTCCCTTCCTTTGACGAATATCTGTCTCTCTACAAAGAAAGGCATTTATATCCGTTTTTGCTTAAGGCGGAGAATACGCTTAACGAAGTAAGGAAAGAAAGCCCCTATTCTCTCATCTTCGGGAATGAGGCCACCGGCCTCCCCGATGTTTTCTATTCCTTAGGGACGCCCACGAAGATCCCTCAGTCCTCCTTGGTGGATTCCCTCAATCTCGACAACGCCGTCTCGATCGCTCTCTACGCTTTTTCAGAGATCAAATAGAGCCGATAAGTCATCATTTGCGCGTCAAATAACGAATTAAAGCAAGAAACTCATGTATATCGGCAAATACGTAGTTTCGCCATCATAAGCGAGATTTTTCGTCGATATTACGATCTTGTTGAACTTAAGCTGTGGGTATTTCCCCTTGAGCATTGATAGAGATGAAATGGTGAAACGTTTTGTTGATTTGACCTCGATCGCGCTCATTTTCCCGTCAATGAAGGCAAGGAAGTCGATTTCATATCTCTTCTCATCATAATCGAAGGTGTGATAGAAGATATTCTTGCCATTCATGACGAGGCTTTCGGCGACGATAGTCTCGTAAAGGCTACCGAAATTCGCACCACCCAAATTGCCGGACCTTATTTTCAAATAGCTTTTCTCGCAGCTCTCGCTCTTATCGCCCAATAATGAACTCATCATCAAGCCAGCGTCGGCTGGGTAAAGCTTGAAATTGCTCTCTTCCTTGTTGAAGGCGCCGAAGCTTAAATCGGCGGTTCGATAAACGGCATTCACTATTTTTGAATCTATGAGGTCTTTGAGCGATCTTTGATAGGAAAGAGCCATGCTAGCGTTTCTGTTTTTCGTTTTTATTCTTTTTGACCAGCTTTTCAAGGCCGGCAACATCGAGTCGTAAATATCGAGAGTACGTGTTTTTGATTTGTTGTCGTGCTTCCTTAAATCATCTTCGTATAGTTTGAGTATATCTTGCTTCTCTTTCTCGCAGCGCGTGAAAGAATTCGACTCTTGATAGAGGGAGATGACTTTTGGCATGCCTCCCAAAGACATATAAAGCCTGAAATCGTTCATCAGCTGATTGTGCGCCGCATCGCTTATTTTCCCGCGTCCATCATAAATAGAGCGAAGCAAAGAGCATTTATCGTCCCAAGAGAAGGCCCAGCAGAATTCCTCAAAATCCATAGGGTGCATCTCGATTCTTCTTTCTTCCGATGGTATTTGAATATTTTCGGTATTCTCTCTTATCGATATGAGCGATCCGGTCTCTACGTAATCAAAACGCCCATCGGCAACAAGAGCTTTTATCGCTTGTCTAGCAATAGGGAAATGCTGCACTTCGTCAAAAATAATCAAATCGCCTTTGCGAAGGGTTTTGCCAGCAATAAGGAAAAGATCGGAAAAAAACTGATTCATAGACAGATCGTTTGACAGATCGATGCTCTTGAAAAGGTTTTTAATATCCTCGGAAGCATATGTAAAATCGATATAAATAAAATTGCGATATTCGCTTTTGGCGAATTCTTTGACTATTGTCGTTTTTCCAACACGCCTAGCCCCTTCAATCAAAAGGGCGGAATTCTTGTTCTTTTCATCTTTCCACTCCTTCATTTGCCTATATATTTTTCTTTTGAACCCCATATGCGCTCCATGTTTTTTTTCTAAAGGATACTTCACTTGAAAGATAGCATTTTCTAAACGAAATATCTATAAAGATGTTGCATTTTCTAAATGAAATTTAACTCAATATGTTGCATTTTCTAAACGAAATTTAACTCAATATGTTGCATTTTCTAAATGAATAAACGACACGTGTTTAATATTCAACATAAGTAGATGAAGACAAATTGGATTTCGAATGGATTCATGGGTTAAAGTCAAATGCGAGGGCGGCGCGATTATATCTCTATTTAGCGTCTGGGTGCTTGCTATAGGCGGATAAATCGCTTATTCATTGGCGTAAACGACAAGCACGAACGCCTTCTTTTCAGCATAAGAGCCATTCAGTCAATCAAATAAGCGTACACAAAGATAAAACGGCAGCTTTCTCGACTGCCGTTTTTCTTTTTTTCGTAAAGATGAAAGGCTAGATTTTCGCTTCCTCTTCGCGCTTTTTGAGGGTCTCGAGAGCCTCTATGATCGTCGAAGAAGACGATTCGCGGCCGTATTTGTCGACATCCGAGGCTTGGCGTGGCTCATGGGTGAGGCAGCACGGCCCTCCGATGCAGCCGTTTTGGCAAGCCATCCCCTCGATGAAATTGAAATTCCTGTTCGGGTTTTTCGCTTGCTTTAAAGCCAAAGAGCATTGATCAAGCCCTTGGGCGATGTAGCTTTTCGCCTCAAAAGAGCTCCCTTGCTCTTTGAGCGCCTCCTTCACCGCTTCGGATAGCCCTCCGCTTCTAGCGAAGATCCTGCCAAAATAAGAAGCATGATCAAGTTCGCTCTCCTCTAAAGATGCGATGTCGATATTCTCGGCGTCGAAAAGAGCCTGAAGCTCCTCAAAGGTGATGACGCAATCGACATATGGGGCGCTTCCCTCGTTATCCATCTCCATTTTCTTGGAGATGCAGGGACCAACGAAGCAGCATTTCGCTTTCGGGTCGATATGCTTGATGAATTTGGAGATCTTGGCCATCGGCGAGAGATTGCTCGAGATATGATCGGCCAATTCAGGGAAAGAGGTCTTCACTAGCCTTACGAAAGCTGGGCAGCAGGAAGAAGTCAAAAAGCCCTTCTCCTCGAGTTCTTTGCTCTCTTCGTAGCTCACCATATCAGCGCCCAAAGCGGCCTCCACCACTTCATAAAAGCCGAGTTTCTTGATTCCGGTGATGACTTGATAGAGCTTCGCGTAATGGAACTGGCTCATGATGGAAGGGGCCACGATCATATAGACATGGCTATCTTTCTCTTTGAGCAAGTCCAGACAAGCAAGGACGAAGCTCTTGTCCATGATGGCGCCAAAGGGGCAAGCGTAGCTACAAGCCCCGCACCGCGTGCATTTGCTTTCATCGATTGAGGCTATATCGTTTTCGCCAGCCTTCACCGCTTTGATCTTGCAAGCGCTTTCGCATGGGCGCTTGTAATTGAGGATCGAGCCATAAGGGCAAGCTTTCGCGCATAAGCCGCAGTTGACGCATTTGTTCTTGTCAATGACGGCATGGAGCCCCTCAAAATGGATGGCGTTCATATGGCAAGCCTGGAAGCAGCGATGGGCAAGACAGCCTCTGCAAGCATCGCTCACCCTATATCCGCCGATTGGGCATTCATTGCAGGCTGGGGTGATTACTTCAAGGATATTCGGGTTATTCTTATCCCCGCCCATCGCGAGCTTGATGCGCTCTTTGGCGATTTCTCTTTCCTTGTATATGCAGCAGCGCATCGTGGCCTTTGGGCCCGGGGAAATGATGAGCGGTATCTTGTCGATATCCTCTTCCAGCGTCCCCTTGAGATAGCTTTTGATGACTTCGACGAGCACATGGTTTTTGAGCACCTGCACCTGCGTATCGAATTTATTGGCCATACCTTTTTCCTCTTTTTTTCTTCAGGGATATTATATCCGCTTCAAAGGGCTCTTCTATCACTCTTTTGCGATTGAAAGGCGATACCGAATTGCCGAAAAAAGCGCACAAGGTTTAAAGCGGCGGCATCTATTTCGGATTCGCCTATCTATTAGAAGACGTATTTGGCCTTTCTCGCTTTATCGATAGGCCTAAGCTTTCCTTCTTTGGCCGTTTCCCTTATCAATCTATAGACACGCCCAAGAGTTCCTCAACCTAGCTCCTGCTTAAAGAGATGCGCTCTTCGGCGTAGCGATAAAGACGTTCTTTCTCGCTGAAGGATCGCGGGACGATTCTTGAGGAAATCGTTCCTGCCGCCACCTGGATGAATCTCATCAAGCGCTGAAGGGATAGTCAAAAAAGAGACGATCCGATTAGAAATGACGCTTAAATCCGATACTGAAATTTCAACGCTTGCATAAGGCAAATAGAGACAAAGGAGCACCAAAAAAGCGTCACCAGCATATCAACTATTCAAACAAGGCATTCTTTTAGGGGGAATCGCACAGCAAGAAGTGATTTCTACAGCGAAAGATATTCGATCTTCGAATGATGCTTGAGGCTCTTAGAATCATACGCGATGCCAAGGAGCATCA
>CAVKAR010000028.1:0-18532 GCA_963654425.1 Lachnospiraceae bacterium | reverse complement strand
GCCCTGATATTATGCCCTCGACGTCGATTTCCTCGCCCATTGATTTATACGTCAACACGCCATACATGGCGTTCATGGCGATAAGCTGCTGCTGGTTGCGTGAGGTAATCGGTTTGGACATAGAACAATGCTTCCTTCAAATTTAAGCGCCCCATTCTACCATACGGGAAAGTAGAAGAAAGGGGAAAAACGAAATCGCGAAGAAAAACCCTCCCGACTTATTCAATCAGGAGGGTTATTTCGCCGTTAGAGGCTATTCCCCCGCTTTTTTGTAGAGTTTTGCGCCAAAGCAAGATGCGGTGGCGGCTAAGAATGAGAGAGAGTAGAAGACGAGGCTAGTGACGGCAAGCGCCCAACTCGTATCCTCGCTTTCCGGGTGGTTGACCGGAATGAAGAAGATATCGGCGACGATGCTTTCAACGCTCCATGCGATCCCGGCAATCGATATGGCGATCATCGCCGCGAACAATAGGTAGAAGATACCGGCGAATTTGCCGGCTTTTTCACCGAAAGCGGCCAAAGCGATGCCTAGAAGGAAGGCGATGATGCTGAGCGAGACGACGAGAGGGGACAAAGCGCTCCCCTTCATGAACCCCGTCGTGCTGTTCACCATGAAGATGATGAATCCGGGGATGAGCAAAATCGTGGCCCCTAAGAGGAGATAGCTCCAGATCGTTTGCTTTGCCAAGAAGTTTTTCATTTTATCTTTCCTCCTTTTTCTTGTAGAAAGTCGTGAAGAGGGAGAGAGACCCGAAGACGACGAGCAGCCCTGCCGAGACGCCGATCATGGTCTTATACATCGTTCTCCAAGCAGTCTCTAGCTGCACTGTTTTGATGGTGATGTCGGCGTTGTTCAAGACGTTGGAGTGGCAAACGGAATAGAGAATGTATTTGATGTTCGTCTTCAAGGCCTCGCACATCGCGGGGTATTTGACGATCTCCGTCTCATTCAAGTAGGAGAACGATCCTCCCCCGAATCCGCAGAAAGCGGTCGTGCCGAAGATGATCGACTCTTTCGGGGCAGCCCTCAAGCTGACGCCGGTGAAATCGGTGACATTATACCCTTTGAAGCCCCATTCATCGCGCATGATGTCAACCATCACGGCTTTGTTGGCGCTAGAAGGGACGGCGCCGATGCGGTTATAGGAGGTCATCACCCCCAAAGCCCCTTCGGTGTAGGTGTCTTTCTTGCTTTCATCATTCACCCATTTGGCTGGTTTGCCTTTGGCGGTGAAGGCCTTGTTGAGGTTTCTTAGCTCCAGTTCGCGGGCCGATTGCTCGTTCATGAAGGCCGCTACGCCTGAGCGGTTGATTTCCTGATCATTGAAGGCGGCGTGCTTGATATTCACCAAGCAGCCCATGGATTGGGCGCCTTGGACGATGGCTGAGCCGATATAGCCAGAAAGGATTGGGTCTTCGGATAGATATTCCCCGCCGCGTCCGTTATAGCCATGGCGCTTGATGTTCATGGCTGGGCCGATCATGATCGGAAGAGACAAATCGACCGATGTCTCGCCGAGGATTATCTCGCCGTTTTCATAAGCTAGCTCTTTGTTCCAGCTGTAAGCGATATTGGTTTGGGATGGGGTGACGCGAGTGCCCATATAATCGCCGGTTGAAGCGACTTTCGCCTCTTCCCCATCGCTCCATGCCTCGCCTTGATAGCTGCCTTCATTGAAGTAATGGGTATCGCTTCCCCCTGGGCCATCATCGGCATTGTGCTGGGCTAAGCCGACCGAAGGGATGCCCTGGAGATTATGGAAGGCGTGAGAAGCGAAATCGATGAATTCGGCCGGGGTGACTTGATCGACGAGATCGCTCCATCTGCTATCGTCCCAGTCGGCGTTTTTGAAATCGTTGATCGTCAAGCCGTTATCCACTCCCCATTTATAGGATGAGGTGTCTCCTTCCACCAAATCGATCCAATCGCAGGTGAAGAGCTTCTTCATCCTCTCATTCGGGGTAAGGCCGGTGTAAGTCTTCGGGAAGGTCCCATTCCAGTCGGAACGCGATAAATAGGTGACGGTGTCCTTGTTGAAGGCATTGAAGTCGGTTGCGTAATCGCCTTCCGAGAGTTTGTTCGTGATATTGGTGCCGTTATCGGAAACGGAGAAAGTTTTATCGTCGACTCCGTCGGTGTGACCTGACCAAGTGAAGGAATAGACTTTCGAGGCATCGCCCGTCACCGAGCTCATGCCTTTTTTGGCGAAGACGTTATTGAGGGCATCGTGAGAGGATTCCCCAAGGCTCAGATAATATGTTCCATCATCGGCGATATACGTCTTTTTCCCTTTTGAATCGTAGGAAGCGAGATTCTCGAGATCGACCTGCATCGTGATGGTCTCGCTCTCCCCCGCCTTCAAGCTTGCCGTTTTCTCGAAATCGAGGAGCTGAATGGCGCTTTTCTCGACGCCGTTATTCTTGTCGTAATCGGTATAGGGGACTTGGGCGTAGAGCTCAACGGCGTGTTTTCCTTCAACCGTTCCGGTGTTTTTGACTGTGACTGTCACTTCAGCGCTTCTATGATCGCCGCTGATATCGACTTTGTCCAAACTCTCAGAGAAGCTCGTATAGCTTAAGCCATAGCCAAACGGATAGACGACTTCTTGGTCGTAATCCCATTCGCCTGCGGCGGTGGCTAAAAGGCCTTTGCCAGTCGTGTAAGTGCCGGCTTTGGCCGTTTTTGCGCTTGCGATCCCGCTTACTACATCCGCGTATCTTGTCTCATAGTAACGGTAGCCGGTGTAGATTCCTTCGGCCCAAATGAGGTATGAATTGAGATTTTCGCCGGCGCTGATCGTGGCGCTGTCCCATTTCGTGGCATCACCGGCGTTTTGCATAGCCGGGGCGGTTAAGCCATTGGAGATATAGATTTCGCCAAGCCGTCCGGAAGGGTTTATTTTCCCTTGAAGGACGTTTGCGACCGCCCTGAACCCGTATGATCCAGGATAGCCAATCCAGGCAATCGCGCTGATGGCATCATCATCCTTCAGCTCTTTTATTTCCATGACGTTGGTGGTATTGAGCAAGACGATGACCTTTTTGGATACGGCTTTTGCTTCCTCGATCATCTCTTTCTCTTCTTTCGACAGAGAAAGGACATTTCCGTTTGTCGTTTCGCTGCCGCAATTGTCTTGCCCTGTCCGGTATTCTTTCGATTCCCCGCCTGGACGGCCGACGATAACGATCGAAGCATCGCTATAGGCGGAATCGTCCTTTTTGTAATCGGCGTTGATTTTCGCCATATCCGCTGAGCCTAGCTCATAGACCTTGTCGGTTCCGGAAATCTCCGTGTATTGAGGAGGCGTGGCGCCAAAGCTTTGCCCGCCCCACTCGAAATCCTTGCAGTATTCCTTATAGACCGCTTGGCGCGTAGGGTTGATCGATAATCCTTCTTCGGTGAAGCATTCGGTGATGGTATTGCCATTATCGATCGTGGCCTTATCGGCGATTGAGCCGCCGCTATTGCCATAGATTGGCGCATAGCTCCTTAAGCCGAAGAGGGAGACTTTCGGCTTCTCGGCAAGCGGCAAGGCATTGTCCTTGTTTTTGAGAAGCACGATTGATTCGGCGGCTTCTCTAAGGGCTAGATCCTTATAGCCTGCGATGGCCTCTTTGGCGTTTTTGAATTTCGAGACGTAGGACCAGCTATTCTCCGATCCTTCTTTCTTTTCCGTCACGGTCTTGCTCGAGATCGTACCCCAGGTTTGATCCATTCCCTGCGGATACTTCTCGAAGATCATGCCCATGACTGTCGAGGATGATAACAGCAAAACGCTGAAAGCCGTCAATCCTCTGAAAACATTGGTTTTTCTAGGCATATTGCCCTCCTTAAAGTTGGGTCGTTATGACTCCAAGCGGGCCTATTGTAAGCACTTACATAAACAAAAAACGGCCATCTTGACCGATTTTGCATGCTTTCATGACATTTTCGGTAAGCGCTTACTTCCCAAGCGGGAAAAGAAGGGATACCTGGAATTTGCGCCCTTTTTGCTCAAAGGAGAAGGTGCCGCCGTATTTTTGGGCGATGTACTTTATGGATTTGCTGCCATAGCCATGGTAAATCTGGTTTTTCTTGCTTGATAGAGGCAATCCGCTGGCGGAAAATCTCACTTTTTCGCTGGCGTAATTCTCCTCGACTAAAGACAGAAAGGAGCCTTTTACCGAAGCTGATAGCTTAATGAGACGGTATTCCCCCTTTTCTTTGGAGGCGGCTTCGATTGCATTATCGAGGAGATTGCCGAAAAGCGAAGAAAGATCGCTTGCGCTCATGAAAGAGAAGGCGCCTCCATCGATAATGTAGGTGAAGCTGATCCCTTCTTCCGTGCAGATAAGCGATTTTTGGGTGAGAATGACATCGAGCGTCTCGTTGCCGGTTTTGGCGTAATCGCCGTATATATCGACGGCTTTTTCAAGCTCTTTTATCGCCTCTTCCTTCTTTTCGTCCCCCATTAAGCGAAGCAACCCTATCTGATGTTTCATGTCATGGAACTTCATATTGAGTATCTCTTGCTCTTTGCCCGCGAGGGCGGATTGCTTGGCCTGAAGTTCGAGCAAAGAGAGCAAAGTGCCCTTCTCGTCTTCGAGCTCTTTGGCTTTCGCCCCAGCTTCGTGGGCTATCGGCACGACGAATTCAAGAGCGATCCCAAGGAGCATCAGAATAATCGTATAAATGCGCGGGATGATGCCCCATGGACTGACGTACTGGCTCAAAACGGCGGCAATCGCGATGATGATTGTCCCAAACAAAAGGCTCAAGGCATCCTTTTTCTGCCAGCGATATGGCCGTTTGAGGATGAAGACGAGCGCAAAAAAGATGAAATAGGCCAGAAAATAGACGCCGATAAAACTGAAAACAAGGGCCACCAAAGGCCAAGACGAGGCGTTATTCGGCATCAAATCATAGAAGAGGGCAAGGGAATTCCAGGCGATATGCTGCACGCCAAAGGCGATAGTGACGCCGCAAAAAAGCGTTATCGGGGACTCGTCGTAGCAAAGAAAACTCAGAAGAAAGAGGATGCCGGCCGCGAAAAGATAATTGAAGTTGTAGCCAAAGCTCGTTTGAAGATCCGGCATCCAATACAAAAAGATAGGCGCGCCGACTAGCAAAGGCAAAAAGAGCCAGTAACGTTTCCTTCTCTTGCTGAAGAGCATGAGGATGAGAAAAGGAATCAGCAGCTCAAGATAAAACTGATACTTGCCGAGAAAGAGCGTTTTGAATAATGGCGATCCGCTTTCCATCTTGCCTACCTATTGAGCGATTTGCCGTAGAATTCCGCCAAGCGCACGGCGAATTCTTTTTTGTGCGAGCGCGAAATGGGCAAAGAGGAGCCATCTTCCATGATGGCCATGCCATCGGCAAAGGTTTTCACTTTCGACAGATTTATGATGATGCCGGAATTGATCTTGACGAAAATCTCGGGATTCACCACTTCTTCGATGAGCTTAAGCGATCCGCGCACCTTGAGGGGCTCTAAGCCGACTTCATGGAGGATGATGTTGTGGTTTATCATCTCGAAATAGACCATCTCGTCGTTCTTGAACTTCCGCGAGAGACCGCCGATTTTGAGGAAAAACGAGCCATTCAAAGCGTTTTTTCTCTTTTCGACGACTTTATCCATCGCGAATGAGAGATTCGCGAAGGTGACGGGCTTGATCACGAAATCGAGCGCTTCCACCTTATAGCCATCCACCGCGTATTGGGGAAGATTGGTCGTGAAGATGATATCAATGAGCTTATTGCTCTTCCTGATTCTCATCGAGGCATCCATGCCGTTTATCCCCGGCATATCTATATCCATCAAAACGGCGTCGAAATCCTCATCGCTGTCGAGAAAGTCATACGCGTTAAGGAAAACGGCCGTTTTTATCTCAAGCGCGTTTTCATTGGCGTAGCGAGATAAAAGCGCGAGGTCGATGTCGGCGGCCTCTTTCTCGTTTTCGACGATGGCTATACGGACTTCGAGCATAACTTCCTTTCCGGACTCAATTCATATTATATAAAGTTCGAGGCGGATTTTGCGAGGGAGGAGTTCAAGGTCGCAAACCGTCGTTTTTTTGACTTATTCGGCACTAGTAAGCCCTTACATCATTGAAAGATAATATAATCGTTTTAGGGAAAAGGAGCCAAAAATGCTGTTCAATGATGGGTGGGTCGTATACGAAGAGGGGCATGAAGATGAGGCGATAAGCGTCGTTTTGCCCGATGATAGGATGCTCGCGACGAAAAGGGATTTGTCGAACCGGGGCGGAGTCAATATCTCCTATTTCAAAGGCGGCAAATATATTTACGCGAAGGAATTCTCCCTCGCTTTGAAGGAAGGGGAGCGCCTTTATTTCGAATTCGAGGGCGTTTACCGCCATCCTGCCGTCTATATCAATGAGAAAGAGGCGATTCACCGCGAATACGGCTACACCGATTTTCTCTTTGACGCTACTTCATACGTCCAAAACGGGAAAAACAGCATCAAAGTAATCGCCGATAATTCCTCTCAGCCCAATTCTCGCTGGTACACGGGCTCTGGCATCTATAGGCCCGTCCATATGTGGGTTCTCCCCAAAGCCCACATCATCCCTCGGTCGGTGAAAATCACGACCGTCTCTTATGAAAAAGGCGAAATAAACATCAAGGCTGCTTTTTCGGAAATCGGGAAAGGCCTCATTAAAATCAAAGACGATAATGGGGGATGCGTCTATGAAAAGGAATTCGAGGGCGAGAGGCTTGATGCGAATATCGTGATCAATGATCCGCACCTATGGAATGTCGGCGAAGGAAACCTCTACGAGCTTGAGATCGCTTTCGGAAAGGACCTCCGCAAAACCCTTTTCGGCATCAGGGAGATAAAACTGGACAAAGAGAAAGGATTCCTCATCAATGGCAAAAGAGCGATCCTCAAAGGCGCCTGCATCCACCATGACAACGGCTTATTGGGGGCTAGATGCGATAAGGACGCCGAAAGAAGGAGAGCCAGAATCCTTTTCGAAAGCGGCTATAACGCCATCCGCTCGGCCCATAACCCGATATCCCGCTACTTCATGGAGGAAGCCGACAGGCTCGGGCTTTTGATTCTCGACGAATACGCCGATTCCTGGTACATCCACAAAACGATGCACGATTGCGCCTCATTTGTGACGAAAACGTATAAAGAAGACCTCAAAGATATGGTCGACAAAGACTATAATCACCCATCCGTCATCATGTATTCGCTTGGGAATGAAGTGGCCGAGACAAGCGAAGAAAGAGGCATCCATTTCGTGAAAGAGATGGTCAAGACGGTCAAGGCAATGGATGACTCGCGCCCCATCACTTGCGGCGTGAACATCTTCTTCAATGCCCTCTATAGCTGGGGCTTTGGCCAATATTCGGACAAAAAAGCCGCAAAGGAGGCTAATAGGAAGCCGACAGCCAAAAGGACTTCCGTCGGCAGCCAGTTCTTCAATGACTTGACAGGTATTTTCGGAGCCTCCTTCATGAAGAAAGGGGCTACTCTCCACCGCTGCGACATCAAAACGAAAGGCGCTTTCGAAGAAATGGATGTCGCCGGCTACAATTACGGCATTGAGCGTTACGAGCGCGACCTGAGGAAATACCCCGACCGCTTCATCTTGGGGACGGAGACTTTCTGCGCCGATGCGCTCTCTTTCATGGAAGAAGCCGAAAAGAATCCGCGCCTTATCGGCGATTTCGTTTGGGCGGGGTGGGATTATCTAGGAGAGGCTGGCATTGGCAGCTGGGTCGCCTTAGAGAGAAAAGACATGAAGATGGATAAGACCAATTGGCTGCTTGCCGGCTCCGGGAGAATCGACATTTTGGGCCATCCATGTGCCGAAATGGACTATACGCAGGTAGCCTTTGGCCTAAAAGGCATCGCTTTGGCGACCGTTTCCCCGAAAGATTGTTTTTATGGCCATAGCCTTTCCTCGTGGAAACTATCCTGGGCCCACCGCTCTTATGATTATCCAGGGTGGGAAGGAAAGAAAATGGAAGCGGAAATCTATTCGAAAGAGCCTTTTGTCGCTCTTTTCCAGAATGGGAAGCTCCTCAAAAAGAAGAAGACGAAAAGCGGGAGAGCCTATTTCCGCCTCAGATACGTCCCAGGCACTCTAGAAGCCGTATCATACGCAAAAGGCGGCGAGGAAAAAGAGAGAACCTCTTTATCTACCGCCTCCAAGGATGTCTTTTTCCGCCTCAAGGCCGAAAAGGAGACGATAAGGTGCGATGAAACAACTTATATCGATCTGCTTTTCGTTGATGAAAGCGGAAAGCAAAAACCCCTCGAAAACGGGGAAATATCCCTTATTGAGATCGAGAACGGGGAACTCCTCGGCTTAGGGAATGCTTGTCCGTATTACAAAGGCTCATATTTGGATAAGGCGACGAAGGCCTATTACGGAAGAGCGCAAGCCATCATCCGCCCGAAAAAGGAAGGCGAGGTCAAAATCAGCTTCGCTAGCCCTTATGGCACCGCCTCTTTGACTTTGAAAGCGAGCAAAGACATCGAGAAAGACGACTATCGCGCGTAACAAAAAAACCTGAGGAAAATCCGGTTTTTTAATCGTTTTTAATGTTGTATTATCAACTTTCAGCGAATCCCGTTCACGTTAATCTCGACGTTGAAGGGTATTGTCTCGCACATCATCTGAATCGAATTGCTGACATTCTCGCGAATGGCATCGCATATCGACTTGACGTTCTCGCCTTTTTTGAGGACGACCTCAAGCCTGATATCGACCCGGCCATTCTTCCTGATGGTGGCTTTGACGGGCTTAGAGAGCTCGATGATCGACATTTTCTTTTTCTTGCTCAAATCGACGCTTGCCCCATTGACTTCGTGGCGATTGTCTCAAAAGCGCGATGGGAGATGCCCATCTCGCCGAGATTCTGGTAGTTATTGATTTCGATATATCCGCTTCTCATTGTTTTATTTGGCTCACTATCGCTTATTTGCTTTCTTTATGCAAGGCAATCTTCAGGATTTTGCGAAGATAAGTAGCGAAATCCTCTTCGTCAAACCCGTATTTCGCTAGAATCTTATCCGCTGGCCCGCTTGCCCCGAACGTATCGATGCCGTAGACGTTTTCGCAATATCTGTAGTAGCTTGTGGCTTTCGACATCTCGAGTCCAACCCTTCTTTCACGCCTCAAAAAGAGAACCGATGACTTATAAGAATCGCTTTGCGCTTCGAAAAGCTCAAAGGAAGGGACGCTGATGACGTCGACTTTGATGCCCTCTTTCTCCAAGGAGTCGCTTACTAGCTTCGCTAAAGCAACTTCCGAGCCTGAGGCATAGATTGCCAAATCGGCCTTGTCGCTCCTCTTCAGATAATAAGCGCCTTTTTTCACCCCTTCTTCGCTGGAAGAAGCCAATAACGGCAGATTCTGGCGGCTTAAGATAAGGCAAGTTGGCGTCGAAACGCTCTTCAAGGCGATTTTCCAAGCTCCGTATGTCTCTCTAGCGTCGGCTGGGCGAAGGATAGTCAGGTTAGGCTGAGCGCGGAGAGATTCGATTTGCTCAATCGGCTGATGGGTTGGCCCATCTTCCCCGACCGCCAAAGAATCATGCGTCAAAACGTAGATAGCGGGCAATCTTTCCAAGGAAGCCATCCTGATGGCTCCGCGCATATAATCGATGAAAACGAAGAAACTGCCAACGTAAGTCCGTAGTCCCCCATGGAGCAGCATGCCGTTTTGGATGCTTGCCATCGCGAATTCCCGGATGCCGAAATTGATGTTTCTCGCTTCTCTATGGAGAGAGGAGAAAGAAGGATCGCCCGGAAGAGCGGTTTTCGTGCTTCCGGCCACATCGGCGCTCCCGCCCATTAAGAACGGGATCTTTTTGTTCGCCTCAACGATGATTTTCCCGCTCGTGACACGGCTAGCCTCGCTTTTAAGCTCGGAAGGCGTATCTATTTCGATATCCTTGAGATTCCCTTTTATCGCCTTCTCGAAACGCGAATATTCTTCAGGGTATTTGTCTTTGTATTCGCGAAGGTCCTTGCGGTATTTCCGCGAGGCTTTCTTGCCGCGTTTGACGAAGGTCTCCCTTAGTCTTTCATACACTCTTGCATCAACCTCGAAAGGAGCCTTATCGTAATGGAAGAATTCCTTGGTTTTTCTCGCCTCTTCCTCGCTTAAAGGGGCGCCATGGCACTTTGAGCTGCCTTCTAGGGGCGAGCCGTAGCCGATTTTCGTATGAATCAAGATAAGCGTTGGCTTTCCGCATGGCTTCTTCGCTTTTTTGATGGCGCGTGAGATTTCCTCGAGATTATTCCCGTCTTTTACTTCGATCGTCCGCCAATTCGAGGCCTCAAAGCGCCTTATGACGTCTTCATCGAAGGAAAGGGAAGTCGGCCCATCGAGCGTGGCGCCGTTTTGATCGTAGATGAGAACGAGCTTCTCAAGCTTTTGGAGCCCGGCGAAGCTGATGGCTTCTTGGGAAAGCCCTTCTTCCAAGCATCCATCTCCGCATAAAGCGAAAGTATAATGGGAGCAAAGCCTCTCCCCTTCTTTATACTCGGCAGCGACGGCAGCTTCCGCCAAAGCGAAGCCGACACTTTGCGCGATTCCCTGGCCTAAAGGCCCGCTTGTGGCTTCGATTCCTGGAGTATGCCCGTATTCTGGGTGCCCTGGGGTCTTTGAGCCCACTTGGCGGAATTCCTTGAGATCTTCATTCGACAAAGGGAAGTCGGCAAGGTGGAGAAGAGCGTAAAGGAGAGCGCTGTTGTGGCCAGAGCTAAGGATAAAGCGGTCGCGCGAGAAATAATCAGCCCTCGAGGGATCGACATTCAAATAATCACGGTAAAGAACATATAAGGCAGGAGCTATGTCAAGAGCCATCCCAGGATGGCCGCTACTGGCTTTATGCGTCATATCGAGCACAAGCGCCCGCAGCGTATTGACGGCTAATTCGTCAATTTCATCATAATGTCTAGGATAGGCCATTATATTGCTCCTTTAGTGATTATTTAGTTATTTTTTAGTTGACACATTATACATAGTATAATGACTACTCTTTTCTTATTTCAATGCCAACATCTTCCAAAGCTGTTTCTGAGACGCTCCCAGGGGCCTTTGACATCGGATCAACGGCCTGAAGGTTCTTAGGGAAGGCGATAACGTCGCGGATATTGTCGGTCCCGCAGAGAATCATGGCGAGCCTTTCCAATCCGAAGGCTAAACCCCCATGAGGCGGGACGCCGTATTTGAAGGCATCAATGAACCACCCGAATTTGCGGGCGATATCCTCTTCGCTTAAGCCAAGTAGGGAGAATATCTTCCACTGGGTGTCATGATCGTAGATACGGAGCGTTCCTCCGCCAGCCTCATACCCGTTGATGATGATGTCATAGGCGTAAGCCAAGACTTTCTCCGGATCGCTATCGAGATATTGAAGATCCTCATCGCGCGGGCGCGTGAAAGGATGGTGCTCAGCCGTATAGCTATTTTCCGTCCCCTCGATTTTGTCGAACATCGGGAAATTGATGACCCAAAGAAGATCGTAAGTGCCGGGCTTTATGAGATTCAGCTCTTTCGCAAAGCGCGTGCGAAGGGCCCCTAAGCCGAAATCGATGTCGCGGCGATAAAGGCTGCTTGCGAAAAGCAGATAATCGCCCTCTTTGAGATTCAAAGCGTCAACGAGCTCTTTTTTGGAGGAATCATCGAGGAATTTGGCGAAAGAGCCTTCCAATTCGTTGTTGACGAATTTAAGGGCCATCACGCCTTTAAGATTGAATTTGCGGGCCTCTAGCTGCAATTCGTCGAGCAGTTTTCTTGTTCCTTTCTCGGCATAGGAAGGGATAACGATGCCTTTGATGTAATTTTGGTTCTTGAAGCCTTCGAAAGAGCTCTTTTCCATGATTGGTTTCAAATCGTGAAGATAAAGCTCGTAGCGGGTGTCTGGCTTATCGCTGCCGTATTTATCCATCGCATCCCAATAATCGATTCGTCGGAGAGGCAAAGTCACATCATAAGCGACCGTTTCCTTGAATAAACGGGCGAGGAAGCCCTCGGCGAGGGATAAAATCTCTTCTTGATCAAGGAAAGAGGTCTCGACGTCTATTTGGCTGAATTCAGGCTGGCGATCGGCGCGAAGGTCTTCATCGCGGAAGCAACGGGCGATCTGATAATACCTTTCGACGCCGCCGATCATGAGAAGCTGCTTGAAAAGCTGCGGCGATTGCGGCAAGGCGTAGAAAGAGCCGTGATGGAGGCGCGAAGGCACGATATAGTCCCTTGCTCCTTCAGGCGTTGCGAGATTGAGAATCGGCGTCTCGACTTCCAAAAAGCGGTTGTTGTCGAAATAAGCGCGGGCGATTTGGCATATTTTGGCTCTTACACGGAGATTGTTCAGCATTTTGGGGCGGCGGATGTCGAGATAACGGTACTGAAGGCGCGTATCTTCAAGCGCATCGGTCTTATCGGCGATGATGAAAGGCGTCGTCTCGGCTTTGTTGATGAGGGTAAGCGAAGAGACAATGACCTCAATCGCCCCCGTTTTTAGTTTTGGGTTCGCCACCTCTTTTTTATGTACGGTGCCTTTGACCGAGATGACGTATTCGTTTCTGACATCAGGCACTTTCGAGGAATCCTGGACCGTCAATTGGACGATCCCCGTATTATCGCGCAGATCGATGAATTCAATCGCGCCTAAATTCCTTTTCGATGAGACCCAGCCCACCAAAGCCACTTCTTTATCGACGTCTTCGAGAGATAACTCTCCGCAATAATTGGTTCTTTCCATATTTATCCTTGTCTATTCATGATGATGGGAGCAGCCACATTTGCAGCCGCCATTCCCCTCTTCATGCTCATGCTCATTCTGGCAAGAGCAGCTCTCTTCTTCCCCGAAAGCCTCATCGAGCGTCTCTTCAAGCTCGTCGATTTTAACCTCGCGCTGCTCTTTCTTCCGGAGGTCTTTGAGCTGGCATACGCCGCGTTTAAGCTCATCTTCCCCGATAATGAGGGCGAAATGCGCATTCCGCCTTTCCGCTTTCTTGAAGTAGGAGCTTAGCTTCGCGTTGGCAAACGGGGTTTCGACGCTATAGCCGAGAGCGCGTATATTCGCGGCTAAGCTATATGCTTCTTCGTATACTTCTTCGCCTATTGGCATAACGTAGACGTCTAACTCGCTATCGATGTCGGAGAAAAGGCCGTTTTCTTCCATAAGCGAGCAAATGCGCTCGACTCCGACCGCGAAGCCGACGCCGGCGTAATCCGGCCCGCCGAACTCCTTCACGAGCCCGTTATAGTGGCCTCCTCCGCATAAAGCGCCATAATCTTTGCCGTCTTTCCCTTTTGCATGGACCTCGAAGACGATCTCGCTATAGTAGTCAAGCCCGCGGACGAGAGATTCATCGACTTCGTATTTCACGCCGAACTTGTTGAGAATGCTGAGGGTTTTGTAGAAACGGCTGTCGCTTTCTGGGGAGATGTAATCCTTCATTTTTGGGGCAGAGGATGCTATTTCCTGGTCTTTTCCGACTTTGCAGTCGAGAATGCGCATGGGATTAAGCTCCAAACGGGCATGGCAATCCTCGCACATCTCATCGATATGGCTTGCGAAATATTCCTTCAAGGCCGCGCGGTATTTCTTGCGGCTGGCGTCATCGCCAAGCGTGTTGACTTTAAGCGATATGTCCTCGAATCCGAGCATGGAGAAGGCGCTGACTGCCAGAAGGATCGTCTCGGCGTCCAAATACGGGGAATCGGTGCCGACCGCTTCAACGCCGAATTGGTTGAATTGGCGGTATCTCCCTAGCTGCGGCCTTTCGTAACGGAAGGCTGGGCCAGAATAGTAAAACTTAAGCGGAGCATCCATGGAGGCATAAAGCTTGTTGCTTACGATCGCTCTCATAACCCCCGCCGTGAATTCCGGGCGCATCGTCACGCTGCGGTTCCCTTTATCGAGGAAGGTGTACATCTCTTTTCTCACGATATCGCTGCTTTCCCCGGCTCCGCGAGAGAATACTTCCGTGTACTCGAGCGTCGGGGTCGCGATTTCGCGATACCCGTATAGTTCGCTCACCGCGCGGAAAAGGGCGGTGACGTAATGATATTCGTCCATCTCCTTGAGGAAGACGTCATGAGTTCCTTTGATTGGCTGAAATTCCATTTGTTTGCTCCTTTAATGGGTGACTCTTTCGCAAGAGCGTATGCTTTTCAATCCTTTGATGGCGGCGAAGGCATCATCGATGGTAGTGACGTTTCTCACGTACATCGTGAGCGTTATCACCGTCGAGGAGGTTGAATCGATGACGTGCGCCTTTAAGTCGCTGACGGGGATGTTTTTGCTCGCGAGCGAATTGAGGATATCGCTCAATAAGCCTGCCCTATCGAAAGAATATATCTCCACGTCGACTGGATAAGTCGAGGGTCCGAGATCCTCTTTCCAGTATACCGGGATGAGGCGTTTCTGGTCTTTGGCGATATTCGGGCAATCGGCGCGATGCACCGTGACCCCCTTCCCTTTCGTGACGTAGCCTACGATATCATCCCCCGGCACCGGCGTGCAGCATTTGGCAAGGGTTACCGCGAGATTATCGATGCCAGGTATATAGACGGGGCTCCCGTCATCGAGCTTGCTTCTCGTCGGCGTTTTTATCTGCTTCGGTTTTTTCCTTAACCCCAGGAAATCGATGATGGCCCCAGGGATCGGGTTTTTGTTTGCGATGGCAGCATATAAGGCATCCAAGTTGTCGCAATGGTATTCATTGAGCACCTTTTGGTCAGAGAGGTATTTTTCCATCTCCCCTTCCCCGATATCCTGCATCTTGAAGGAATCGATGGCTGACTCCTTGCCTTTTTTGATGTTCTCTTCGGCAAGGAAGGCCTGGTTTTTGGCGTTCAAGGCTTTCCTGATATGGTTTTTCGCGCTCGTCGTTTTGACTAGATCGAGCCATCCCTCATTCGGCCCAGGGGCGTTTTTGCTCGTCTTTATTTCGCAGATATCCCCGGTTTTAAGCACCGTGTTGAGCGGAACGAAGACGCCATTGACGAGGGCTCCGACGGCACTGTCGCCCACCTTGGTGTGTATTTTGTAGGCAAAATCGAGAATAGTCCCGCCTTGAGGGAGGTCGATGACCTTGCCTAAAGGGGTGAAGACATAGACATTGGCGTTGAAGATATCGTTGCTAAGAGCCGCGATATAGCTTTTGGCATCGTTCCCATTCTCTTCCCCGAGCGTCACGAAATCGCGGAACCAATGGAGCTTTTCTTCGATATCCTGCTGCTCTTGCCTGGCGTTATAGTGATTGCCTTCCTTGTAGCGCCAATGGGCGGCTACGCCGGTTTCGGCGATTTGATCCATCTCCTCGGTCCTGATTTGGACTTCGTATATGTTCCCATCCCCCGCGATGATCGTGGTATGCAAAGACTGATACATGTTCGGCTTAGGCATCGCGATGTAGTCTTTAAAACGGCCCGGGACCGGCTTATAGGTGCTATGGATGATTCCGAGGATCTCGTAGCAATTCAATTCGCTTTCCGTGATGATCCTGACGGCGAGCACATCGTAAATCTCCTCGAAGTCGTAATGCTTCAGATACATTTTCCGGTAAATCGAATAGATGCTTTTCACGCGGCTTTCGATGCGGAATGGTATTTTTTTCTCAAAGAGGATATCAGCCACTCTCTTCTTGAGGGCGCCGAGCGATTCTTGCCGGTTTTTCTCGCGCTCATTGAGGAGATGGAGGATGGTTTCGTATTTCTCAGGCTCAAGGTATTTGAGCGATAAGTCCTCAAGCTCGCTTTGGATCGTATAGATGCCAAGACGGTGGGCAATCGGGGTGAAGACATCGAGCGTCTCTTTGGACAAAGCCTTCTGCCTTTCGGGGGAAAGGCTATCGAGCGTGCGCATATTGTGGAGACGGTCGGCGAGTTTCACCAAGATGACGCGGACGTCTTTCGCCATGCCTAAGAATATTTTCCGGTGATCTTCCGCCTCGAAATCGGATTCGCTCCGGTGGGAGAGTTTCATGCGCTGGATTTTGGTCAAGGAATCGACGAGGAAAGAGACGTCTTCCCCGAAGCGCGCTTTGATATCTTCGACCGTGACATCGGTATCTTCCACCACATCGTGAAGGAAACCGGCCGCAAGCGTGGCAGGCCCTCCTTGGAGAGTGGCCAAAATATAAGCTACCTCAATCGGGTGCTGGATATACGGCTCGCCCGATTTGCGCTTGACCCCTGCGTGCTTCTCTTCAGCGAGCAGATAGGCCTCTTCCACCATTTTGCGGTCTTTTTCATCATGGATGTAGGTGTAATAAATATCCTTCACATCCGAAAAGGTGTGCATTGGGTAGCCGCCATTGGGGATAAGTTCTTTGCTTCTATTCTCTTCCATCTCTCTCATTATACACCCTTCGAGGCATTCTTATGCGCTCGGCTCTCCTTTTCTAAACGCTTTCTTTAACTTCATTCACGAGCAAATCGAGGCTCTTCTTCCCCTTCCACTCGTTTGGGGCCATTTTGAAGATGAGAGTGACATCGCCTTCTTTTTTGAAAGCAGAGGCCCCTAAAGAGAAGGAGAAAAGGCGCGCCCCGCCAGGAAGAGGGGTCGATAGGTATTTGCCGTCTTTGATGAAACGGAGCTCGCTAGAGGAGAGAGAAAGGGAGAAAGTCGGCTCTTCGTTCTCGTTTCCGAATGGCCCCATTTCCTGAAGGAGGAGAAAGGAGGAATAAAGGCATTCATCTTTCTCTAGAGGAATGCTCTTTTTCTCCTCTTTTTCGATTAAACACTCTTCCGCCATATGCTTGAAATCGGCCTCGAAAAGAGGCAGATCCTCTTTTTTGAGGCTCACTCCCCCAGCGTAAAGATGACCTCCGCTCGAAAGAAATGGCACTTTGCTCTTATCTAGGAAATCCAAAACGCTGAAGCCTTTTTTGCTTCTCAAGCTGCCGACATACACCCCCTCTTCCAATGATGAAGGGCTGAGGACGGCCACGGGTTTTTCGTATTCGCTCAATAATTTGCTCGCCAGTAGCCCGTTCAATCCCTCTGGCAAAGAGGAGATGATGAAAATGCCTTTTTCGTCATCATTGATCTTTATCTCTTCGGAAGCTTCCTTCGTAAGGCTTTTTCTCCGCTCGTTCGTTTCGTTGAGATAAACGGCGATTTTTCTTATTTCCTGCTCCTCCTCCGATAGCAAATACCGGACGAGGCGATTGGTTTCGTGATTTTTCTCTAAGCGCCCAACCGCGTTGACCTTCGGGATGATCTCCATTTGGAGGGTTGAGCCGAAAAAGACGCTTTTGTCGCTTAAGAGGGTGAATTGGAGCGGTTTTAGGGAATTCAAGTAGTTGATGGCGAGCTTTGCCGAGGCAAGGTTATAACTACGTAAAGGCATCGCATCGCTCAATAAGCTCGTCGCCCCCAAAATGAATAAATACGGGTCGTCTTTTTGCGAAAAGCTCCGGAAAAAAAGATATGAGAGATAGCCAGCCGAGACGGTCGGAGAGAGCAAATCGACGGTTTTCGGATGAATGAGGGTCACGATATGCTCGGGCTCATCTACATAATCGTGATGGTCGAGTAATATAATATCGATCCCGAGCTCATGAGCCTTTTCGATGGCTTTATTGGCGCTCACGCCATTATCGACGGCGAAAATCAGCTTATATCCGGCTTTTGCGATCGAAATGACGTTTTTTTCGTTTAAGCCATACCCATCGAGGTAGCGGCTAGGGATGTAATAACGGCTCTTTATCCCTTCCTCCGAAAGCATTTTGTGGATAATCGAGGTGGCGGCGATGCCGTCGAAATCGTAATCCCCGTAAATGAGGACGCTCTCCCCTTTTTCTTTTGCTTCCTCTAGGCGCTTAAAGGCTTTCTTCACGCATGGAAAAGAGGAAAGATCGGCCAAAGAGGAAAGCGAGGCTGCTTTCTTTCTCTCTTTGAAAGCCTCCTCGCTCAGGTTGAAATATGTTTTCAGTTTGTTTTCGAACCGATTCATCAATCGTTGATTCCGATGAAGATGGCCTCTTCTGGCTCAGCGCTCCTTCTTTTGGGGGCATTCGAAGCCACCGCTTCTTTTTTCTTCGGCTTGATCGAGACATTGATGCGCGAGAAGGCGCGGGCTAAGGCGATCGAGGAAGGGGCTAAAAGAGTCAATAGGAGGATCGAGACGACGATAACCCCGATGATGATCCCGAGATAGACCATCGTCCAGTTGCTCGGCATGAAGCCGAGGTAGAAGAGGAAGGAAGGGGCAAGGGTGAAAGCAAAGGCAAGATAGCTTTCAGCGCCTTGGGAAGTGGCTGAGGAGATACAAAGGGTGCGGAAAGCAAGGGAATCCTTGTCTTTTTCTCTCGAATCTTTCGCAAGTTCCTTTTCCTTTGCCAAGATAAAGAGGGATCCTAAGAAGAGGATGAGGGCGCTGGAAATGCCGGCGATGGAGACTAAAGGAGTGGCCACGATACGGGTAAGTGAGAAGAAACCCATCACGATAAGGGCGCTCAAGGTGGAGAGGAAACCGGTGGCAAGCCCTCTTGATAAGCGGTATCTGACCACCATATAGAAGGTGGCGATGATTAGGCC
>CAVKAR010000027.1:0-20803 GCA_963654425.1 Lachnospiraceae bacterium | reverse complement strand
CTATGATAATTGCATCAAGCGTTGTGGGGGAGACCTACATCAAAGAAACGCTACCAAGGCGGTATTCATACATGAGGATCGAAGAAGCCATGGCCACATTGAGCGAATCGATGCCGCCCATCTCGATGCGCACATTCATATCGGTGGCTTTGAGGGTGTCTTCTCTCACCCCTTTCCCTTCATTGCCGACCACGATGGCGATTTTCTTGCTTTTCGCGATTTTCGCCTCTTGCAAAGGAACGGCATTCCTCAATGATGTGCCAATGACTAAATATCCGCGTCTCTGGAGCTCTTTGATGGATTCGGGAAGTGAAGGGCTTTTGATGATGTTCGTCTTGAAGAGGGCGCCCTGGGAAGAAGCGATGGCTTTGCTGCCATAGATCGATGCCGTATCAGCGCTCACGATCAAATCGGAAAAGCCAAAAGCCAACGCGCCTCTCACGATGGTGCCGACATTCCCCGGGTCTTGCACCCCGTCAAGGATCATGACCCTATCCGAGGATACTTCTTTCGCCTCTTTTTTCCTGCATAAGGCGATGATCCCTTCCGAAGAGACCACGGAAGATAGTTTCTCAATGACCTCGTGGCTCACCAAATATTGCTTTGCGTCGCATTTATACGGCTTCTCGGAGAAAATAGTCAAAATGGAAGAGGATTCAAGCGCCATCTCCACAAGGTGGAAGCCCTCGACGAGGAAGTATTCGCCTTTCCCGTCTTTGTAGGAGGCGGCCTCTTTTATTTTCGGATTGGATCTGCTGCTGATAAGTTCGTATTTCATTTGTAGATATGCTTCCTCAGTTTCGTATGATCGATTTTATACGATGGATAATAACGGTATACCACCTCGTAAAACGCTTTGCTGTGATTGAAGACGTAATGGTGAGCGAGCTCATGGACGATCACCGAGTCGATTATTTCCGGAGCGTAATGGACGAGCGACAAAGCGAAAGTAAGTTTGCGCTTGCTCTTGTTGTTGACGCCGTAGCGCGAGCTCATATCGCGCACCTTGACTAGATAAGGCGCATCGATGCCCATAATCTCAGAGTATTCGCCGCTTTTCTTTTGGCAGTATGGAAGCAAAAATGACTTTAGAAGCGCTTTTTGCTTATCATTTGATAATGAAGAAAACCCGTCAATATGGCGCTTTTCGCCAAAAATGTATAATTCGTCGCCTTCTATCGGCTTTTCATATGAGTTTTTGCCGTAGAGTTTTGGAAACACCTCCTGGATTTTGCTTTTGAGGTAGTCCTCTTTCACCGTCGAGGGGCAAGATATACGCAAAGTGGAGCCATCGCGATCAAGGCGGAAAACGATCGATTTCATTCTCTTATAGGTGATAAGGCATTTCACCTTCTTGTCGCCGTATTCTATTTCATAGACCCGCTGCTTCATGCGCTTTATTATCCGCTTCCTTCTCTTCCTTAGGAAGAAAAAGAGCCGCCTTCCGAGCGGCTCTAGCCTTTTCTTTTTAGATTAAGCCGGATTCCTTGAGCACTTTCTCGATATCGGTGCCCTTAACTTTCTTGAGAAGCTTCTTGAGGAGGAAGCGCTCGGCCACGCTCAAGTTGGTGTCGAGGAGCTTTTTCCTGTCGATGGCGTAATAAGAGGCACGCAGCATCTCGCGGACATCGTATCTAGAGCCCCAGACCTCTGGGACGCCACGGTCGATATTCATGAGCGTATAGACCGCCTCCATTCCCGAGCGCATCGAGTATTCGGTGGTGAAAATCGTATCGGCTGGGATTTCGGCGAATTGCCCGAGGAAAGCGATGTTAACCGAGCCATTCGGGACGACGTGTGGGCGATCGCTGTTCTTGCGCGGCTCGAAGAAGGCGTCGATATAAGGCATATAGGCCGTTGTCGTATTGGAATGCTCTTTGGCGTATTCCTCGATTTTGTCGGTTGGGACACCGATGTGGTACATCCATTCTTCCGCTACTTCTAGCCCCGTGCATTCGCGCATCGGCTTTTTGATGTAATTGCCTGGGCGATTGGTGTAAAGGCTATAGAACCAAATGAGGGTTCTGTCTTCTGGCTGATTGGCGAATTGCCCTTGGCGGTTGATCGTCCAGCTGCATCTCCAGCAGTCCCAAGAATCCTTGACGGTGACGATTCCCCCCGTGCAGACCTTATGATCATGCGGGTTTCTCTGGGTGATTTTCATGATATAGGGCAAAAGGGTGTCATCGACATCGATCGTGGCGCTCATCCAGTTGGTCCCTTCGATATTCGTGCAGAAGGCGTCTGGGTTCCCAAAGCTCCCATCGCTCACTTGGCTAACCATTCTTTTCCAGAGATTCCAGGAATTCCCTTCACCGTTTTTGATGGTTGAGTAAGCTGGGGCTGTCGTCTGATTGCCGTAACGGGTGCTATCGACGCAGCTCCCGTTGGTGACGAAAAGAAGGTCATCTTCGGTTAGTTTATAGCTCGTCTTCTTGCCTTTGATGGCGCAAACGATCTCCGAGGCGATTTTCTTCTCCCCTTCCGTCTTGATCTTGATATCGGTGACTTCGCAGCTTGGGATAAAGCTCACGCCTCTATCGGTAAGGTATTTGAGAAGCGGGAGAATCATCGACTCATATTGGTTGTAGCGCGTGAAGCGGAGAGCGGTGAAATCCGGCAAACCGTCGATATGGTGGACATAACGCTGAAGGTAGCGTTTCATCTCAAGGGCGCTGCTCCACTCTTGGAAAGCGAACATCGTCTGCCAATAGAGCCAGAAATTCGATTTCCAGAAGTGATCGTCGAACATCTCGTTGATTTTCTTGTCCTCAAGTTCCTCCTCGGGGGTGAGGTAGAGCTTCAGAAGCTCTTTTTGAGCCTCTTTGTCGAGAGTGAAATCCTTCCCCGTGGGGAGCTTCTTCCCGCGTTTGTGGGTGGCTCTGCACAAGGAATAGTTAGGATCCTCCTTGTTGAGCCAATAATATTCGTCCAAGACGGAGACCTTCTCGTCTTTGAGGGTCGGCACGTCGCGATAGACGTCCCACATGACCTCAAAGTGGTTATCCATCTCCCTTCCCCCTCTCATCACGAAGCCGTTTTTGAGATCGTGATAGCCGTCGCATGCCCCGCCGGCAAGAGGATCCCTATCAAGGATCTTGATTTTCTTTGGATCGAGCTGAGCGTCTCTCACTAGGTAGAAAGCAGCCGTCAATCCGGCAAGCCCGCTCCCGATGATATAGGCGCTTTTCTTATCGGCGTCCTTTGGTTTCTTTGGACGGGCATAAGCCTCGTAATTCCCTGCTGAATAATACATTTTCTTTTTCTCCTTTTGGCTTTCGCCACCATTAAGATAAAAGAAAATCAACAAGAAAAAACCGGTCAGAAACATGGCACTGTCAAAATAAAAAACAGACTTCACGAATTGACCGAATTTTTGACATTTATTTACGCGTGTAAATTTTCGATTGAGTAGGCTTTCAAGGCATTTGGTATCGTGCCTTTGATGAGAGGGGAAAGATGCTCGATGATAACTTTTGGATCGTCCTTCATGCCCTTATCCACCCAAGAGATGAAAATATCGACGAAGGATATCGTATAGAATCTCTCGATGAATTCCTTGTCGCTTTCGCTCACATCGTCGATCGATAGGCTTATAGCCACTTCATCGACAACCTGTTTGAGAAGAGGGAAGGTAAGATGGCATATATAATCCTGGAGCAAAGAGACGGATACCCCATGATATATGTTCATGATGAAGGATTTCTCTTGCTTGGCGAGTTTGAAGATATCGTAGAATCCGGCTTCCCAGGAAGAATAATGCCGGTTCTCCTTGAGAACCGACTCCACTTCCACATAGCAAGTCCACTCGATAAGCTCGCGCAGATCTGAGAAATGGTAATAGAAAGTCTGCCTCCTTATCCCCGTCTTCTCGCAGAGCTCGGATATCGTTATTTTGTTTACCGGCTTTTCCTTGAGCAGTTCCTTGAGCGTGCTCGACAGCGCTTTCTTCGTGAGTTCAGACATATTCTATCTTTCTAGCCCCGCCTTCTATTTTAAAGGGAAAGGAAAGGAAATGCATATCGGCTTTCTCTTTGATTGCGCTTAACAGCTTTTTCGAAAAGGGGTAATCAAGCTTAGGCAAGCGGAATTTGCTCGATTTTTGCAAATTCGGCTGTTTTGAAATTATCAATTTTTGCAAATTTGGCTATTTTGAGAACCTCTATTTTTGCAAATTTGACTGTTTTGAAATTATCGCTTTTTGCAAACAGCTATTGAATTATTCTATTTTTTAACTAAAGTTAAATAGGAGACAAATAATGTTTAAAAGAAAAATATACGATGAATTGGTTAAATGGAAAAAAGAGTCAAACGGCTCTTCGGCTCTCCTAATCGAGGGCGCTAGAAGAATCGGAAAGACGACCGTTGCCGAGGAATTCGGGAAAAACGAATACATTGCCTATTACACTATCGATTTTTCCATTGTTTCCTCAGCTTTCAAAAAGAATTTCGATGATCTTCACGACATCGACGATTTTTTCTCAAGACTCTTTTTGAATCTCGGCATCCCCCATCTGCCTAATGGCAGCCTTCTCATTTTCGATGAGATCCAATTTTGTCCCAAAGCCAGACAGGCAATCAAAAAACTCGTAGCGGATGGAAGATACCACTACATCGAAACGGGATCACTGGTCTCAATCAAAGAGAACACATCGGATATCCTTCTTCCCTCAGAAGAGGAATCGATTGAGATGCATCCGATGGACTACGAGGAATTTTTATGGGCTTTGGGGTCTATAGACGAGGCTAAAATGCTAAGAGAATGCTTCAAAGGCAGAAAGCCGTTTGATCAAAAATACCATCAACCGTTCATGAAAAATTTTCGCCTTTATTTGTCTTTGGGCGGAATGCCAAAAGTCATCTCGAAATATTTAGAGACCCACGATTTTTACGAAGTGGAGAAAGAAAAAAGAAAAATCATCAGCCTTTACGAGGGCGACTTAAGAAAAATCGACAATAAATGCGGAACGATCTGCTATACGGTTTGGAAGCAGATACCGAATATGCTCTCGAAGCATTCAACAAGATTCATTGTCTCTTCAACGAACGAAAGAGCGGATTCCGTTTTGTTTAAAAACACCATGAACAAGCTCGAAGAATCCAAGATGGTCATACCGGTCTACAAATGCAGCGATCCATCGGGCGGCTTTTCGCTCAGCAAAGACGAAACGATGTTCAAGCTGTATTTCTCCGATGTCGGCTTATTCGTTTCTTTAATTTACGCAAATAGCAAAAACGGAACGCGAGACATATATCAAAGAATCGTGCTAGATAAAGCAAGCCTTAATTTAGGGATGCTATTCGAGAATTATGCCGCTGAGGCCCTCATCGCGAATGGCTTTGAGCCGTTTTACTACTCATGGAGTGAAAAAGGGAACGAGAAAAACAACGGCTATGAGATAGATTTTCTGATCAATCTGAGAGGCAAAAGCAGCCCTTTGGAAGTAAAATCCAAGAAAGTCTCATCTCTTTCATCGCTAAGCGAATTCAAGAAGAAATACGGCAAAAACGTCGGTGAGGCATACATCATTAAGCCAAAGCCGCTCAGCTATGGCTCCAATCTGACGAATCTCCCTTCCTATATGCTTTTCGCTCTCGAATGAAAACGCCCTGAGAAGCGGAGAATGAAAACGGAGGCCGCCCTTGAGGAAAGAGCGCAAAGCGAGTATAGTTACTCGCGTTATGGAAAAGATCCTCGTATCTGCATGCTTGCTCGGCGATAAAACCCGCTACGACGGGGAAAGCAACAAATTCGCTTTTTTGGACGAGCTTGGCAAGAAATACGAGCTCGTCCCTTTTTGCCCGGAAGTCGAGGCAGGCTTAGGCATCCCCCGCTCCCCGGCGGAAATCGTCAGGAACGAAGTCATCAATAAGGATGGGGCAAATCTCACCAAGCAATATAACGAATCAGCCGAGAAGGCTTACCGGATCTGCCTCTTTTTGGGCATTAAGATCGCAATCCTCAAAGACGGCTCGCCCGCTTGCGGATCGAGGAAAATACACAACGGCAGATTCGATGGCGGGAAAATAGACGGACTCGGCGTCACCGCACGCTACCTCATCGCGAAAAACATCAAGGTGTACTGCGAAAACGACAATCTCGAATTCCTTCTCAAAGAGAAAACGGAGAAAAAGAAACGCTCCCCCATCAAGAAAGAGGAGAATAGATATTCGGCCAAAGCCATTTCCAAAGGCGAAGAAAGCGAGAAAAGTTTTGACAAATCCTCGCGATTCTCTAAGCGCGGCTCTTTTTCTAAAAGCGAAAAGAGAGGCCCTCATTTCGAAAGGGGCGCAAAAAAGGGCTATTCCTCAAGCGGAAAAGGATACGGGAGCAAGAATTCATGGAAACAAGGCGGTTCCTCATATAGGAAAAATGACGCCTCTAGCCATAAAGACAGCGATAAGGCGTATTACGAAAAGAAAGACCGCCCCTTCCGCAAAGACGGCGAGAGAAAGAACTACGATTCGTCTAGCAAAAAGAGCTTCCGCCCCTCCAAATATAACGGCAAAAGAAATTCCTCCGGCGCTTCTTACAAGAACAAAAGAGACTCATCTTCTTCTTACAAGAGAAACGGCTCTTCCTCCTATAAAGGCAAGAAAAGAGCCTCCTTCAAGAAAGAAGGATAAGACATGCCCAAAACCCTTTTCAGAATCGCAAGCTGCGGCGTTTTCTCCGCCCTCGCTTTCGTTTTGACCGCCTTTTGCCAGATCCCTTACGCCGGAGGGGCCGGCTATCTCAATTTAGGCGATATCGCGACTATCTTCGCTAGCATGGCTTTCGGCCCCATTGAAGGGGCGATCGTCGGGATGATCGGAGGGAGCATGGGCGATCTCTTTTTGGGATATGCCGCCTATATCCCCTTCACTCTCATCGCCAAAGGCCTATTGGGAGGCGTCTCTGGGCTCTTTTTCATTATCCTCAAGAACAAGAAAGCGCTCCGCTTCCTTTCTCCTTATATCGGCTCCATTTGCATGATTCTCGTTTACATGCTCGCTTATTGCCTCATCGAAGGGGCTGGCGTTTATATGTCGAGCCTCTTTGATTGCCTGCAGGGCTTATTGGCCTCTTCCATCGCCATCATTATCTATATCCCCATCGAGAAAAGCGGCGTTATCGCCCGTTATAAAGAGAAATAAGGGATTTTTGGGGATTGCAGCGAGACTTTCGCCCCGCTTTTTCCTTATTCGCCTTTTGATGAGAAAGGCCAACGAGACGTCTCAAATATCGTTTTTGCGTTGGAACTTTACCGATTTTGGAAAAGTTCCAACGATAAATCTACTTTGTCAGGGCTCTGATATGGTCTTTTCCGTATCGTGAATCGTAATCTTGATGAAGCGGCAAATACGGGCTGGTTAAGACTCTGCCTCAGCTCAAGAGCAATAAATCCCTCCAATAAAGAAAATCAATGCTTCTTCCCGCCGAGCTGGAAATAAAGCTCCAATAGCAAAGCGTCATGGTAGGAATGGATATCGAGATTCGTGAGTTCCTCGAATTTCTTGAGGCGGTAGGCAAAGGTGTTCCGGTGAATATAAAGGGAATCGCTTGCGGAGTTTATCGAGCAAGAAGCGCGGAGATATTGCCCCACTGTCAAAAGAATCGTCTCGTCGATATCCTTGAATTCGGCGCTCAAAAGCGGAAAGGATGAATAATTGCCGAACGAGAGCTCTTTGAGGATGATATCGCTGATATATCTGACGCTTGATGGGTAATAGGAAAGGGCCTCGGAAAGGCATTTCCTCGCGAGTTCGCTCTCTTTGTTGATATATAGGGCGCTGACTCTTGCCCCCTCGTTTTCCTTGATGGTGATCAAAATGCCCTCAAGAGGGAGAGAGATATCTTCATCCGCGAAAAGCATCATCTCTTTTTCTTCCCGCACCTCCAGCTCATAAGGGATGGCCAGAGCGTCTAATTTCGCGCGGAAAGAAGAGCGCGAGAAAGGGGCGTCGCTTTTGATCCAATACGTTTTTTTCATCTGATCACCAATAAGAAAGACTCAAAGGGGCGCAGAGTGAAAACGTGATCGCTTATCAGCACCTTATCGTAATTATGGAGCAATACATCGGCGATTTCGTAGTAGAAGGTGAACTTCGTCTCATAGGGGCGGAAAGAGCTTAAGACGAGGAGCTTCAGCCCGCCGGCGCCGCTGTGGAGATAGGCAAAAACATCGGGGTGATTGGGATCGATCAAAGTGAGTTTTCCGTTATTCACCGCTTCGTTGATCGAGGGCTCCCTCCTCTTCCAGATGGCGTATTGATAGAAATTGAGGATGCTATAAGGGTCTTCCATCTCGCTTTGGACATTGATTCCGTCTTTGTAATTGCCATTCGGCTCAATAAGCGGCTTTTGCGAGGAAAAGCCGGCATAATCCGAATCATTCCACTGCATCGGGGTGCGAGCGTTCACGCGGCTGCATCTTCTCAAATAACGGGCTATATCCTCATCGCTATAGGAGGATTTCCGAAGCGTTGCCACTTCGTCTCTCGTCGAGGGGTCGCCAGCATAGAAATCCTCGGGTTTGGTGAAAGTGACGTTGCTCATGCCGATCTCATCCCCCTGATAAATAAAGGGGGTTCCGTAGAGGAATAGAAGAGTCGTGAGGAGCATCTTCGCGCTTTCGTTCCGGTATCTTGTATCGCCATATTGGCTGAGGACCCGCGGATGATCGTGGTTGCACCAATATAGAGGCATATCGCAAGAAGAATGGCAGACATCGTACCAGCGCATGAAATTGCCCTTGAGCGCAAGGACGTCCGTTTTTATCTCTTCGTCTTTTTTGTCGATTGAATCATAGGCTCCGTTATTCCAGACCGTATCGAAATTGAAGGCCATATTGATGGAACCGGTCGCGAAATTCGTCATCTTGAGGCTCTCCTCGGGGCTGATGCAGCCGCCGACTTCCCCGATCGTGAGGCACGGATAGTGGCTGAAAACGTTCTTTTTCAGATCCTGAAGATAAGAGAAAAGCTCTTCTCTGTTCGAGAAGCGCGAAGTGTCGAGGACATAGCCATCTCTCCCTTTTGGGAGCGATGAATCCGAAAAAGATGTGTCTTTCGCTAAATGCGCGCAGGCATCAAGCCTAAACCCATCTGCCCCCTTGTCGAGCCAAAAACGGGCTATTTTGTAATATTCCTCGCGCAAAGATGGGTTACCCCAGTTCACGTCTGGCATCTTTTTGTCGAAGATATGGAAATAATATTCGTCTTCGCTCCCCGGCACCTTTTCCCAAACGCTCCCGCCGAAAAATCCCGCCCAATTGTTCGGGGGCTCGATTTTCCCGTTCACTTTCCTCCCCTTCTTGAAGAAATAGTAGCCACGCTCTTTGCTGTCTTTGTCTTTGATGGCCATTTGGAAGAAAGGATGCTCATCGCTTGTGTGGTTGATGGTGAGATCGAGTATCACCTTGATCCCCAGCTCGTGGGCTCTATTTATGAGAGCATCGAAATCATCCATCGAGCCGTAGCGAGGATTGATGGAATAATAATCGCTCACGTCGTAGCCGTGATCCACCATCGGGGAAGCGAAAAGAGGGCAGATCCAGACGAGATTGATGCCAAGCTCCGCCAAATACGGGAGTTTGCTCGCAATGCCTATCAAATCGCCGATGCCGTCGTTATTCCCGTCGCAAAAAGATTCCGGGTAAATGATATAGCCGACGCTTTCGCGCCAGAAACGTCTCTCTTTTTCCATTCTGTCCGCATGACCTCGCTTCAAAGCCTTTTACATTTTAGCACCCTTCTTCGGGATAATGTGCCTTTTTCCGCAACGCGCGCATAAGGATAGAAAAGAAGAAATTAGATGCTATACTTTGGATTTGTTCATTATTTATGGAAAAACATGAGAAAAAGACGCATCTAATCAAGACTCTAGTGAGCATCAATAAGGGCACTGGGCCTCTTTTCTTCGCCTCTTTGCTCTCGCAAACGCTCATGGTCATCATCTCCATCTTCGTCTCTTTCCTCATCAAAGTGGCAATCGATGCCTTGGAGACCCTCGGCGGGGCGAATACCCTGGAGCTCAATTCGAATAACAGCATCGTTGAGCGCGCGGTGGTGAGCATCATCACGCTTGGAAAAGGGAACGAATTCCTGATGCTCAATATAGAGTGGTTGCTTCCCGCTAGCCTTGCGGTGTCCGCTATCGTGCTGACGCTCGTGACGATTCTCAGAATGGCCCTTCGTAGCTACTTCGCCGCCGAAAGCAACGCCGCGATGCAGCTTTCCGTCTTCTCTCATCTTGAGCATCTCCCCTATTCCTATTACAAAAAGCACAAATCGGGCGATATGCTTCAAGTGGCCACGCGCGATCTTGACGTGCTGCGCAAATTCATCGTCGGCGACCTCAGCCAAATCAACTACTGCTTCTGGATGTTCATCTTCTGTTTTTCGATTCTTTTATCCCTTTCCGTCTCTTTGACCCTCGTCTCTTTGTCTTTGTTCCCGTTTATGTTCATCTATAGCTTCCTTCTCATCAAGGAAGTAAGGAAAAGATACCGCGCCACCGATGATTCGGAGGCCCTTATCACGGATAAAGTGAGCGAGAATCTTAATTCAATCCGCATCGTGAAGGCCTTCCATAACGAGAATTACGAAATCGCCTCTTTCGATAAGAATCTCGGCGATTACCGGAAGAAATACGTGCACTGGAGAAAGCTTTCCGCCTTCTTTTTCTCCAGCACCGATATCTTCGTCTTTGCTTCCATGGCTCTTTCTTTATGCTACGGCATTTATCTTTGCTATAACGGCGAAATCACCTCTTCCACCCTTTTCCTTTCGATCTCTTTCGTCAACATGATGGTTTGGCCGCTCCGCGAGGTCGCGATGATTCTCTCCAATATGGGCCAATATCTCGCGAGCGCCGATCGGGTGAACGAGATCATCGATGAGCCAATCGAGGATATCGTCTCTGGCAAAAAGCCCCCAATCAAGGGGAATATCGTTTTCTCGCACGTCTCCTTCCATTTCCCGGATGAAGCGAATGATGAGGTCATCAAAGACGTCTCTTTCTCCATCAAAGCCGGAGAAAGCGTCGCCATCATCGGCAAAACAGGGAGCGGAAAGAGCACGCTTTCGCTTTTGCTTACCCGCATCTACGATTATTCGGGCGGCTCCATCACGATCGATGGGGTTGAGCTGAAGGAGATAAACCGGGCGTATCTACGCAAAAACATCATGCCTGTCCTTCAGGACCCCTATTTGTTCTCCCGCTCAATCGAAGATAATATCAAAATCGCCGAAAAAGACGCGACGAGCGAAGAAGTGAGAAGGGCAGCCAAGATGGCTTCCGTCGATAATGCCATCCTCTCTTTCAAAGACGGGTATGAGACCGAGGTCGGGGAAAAAGGCGTCACTCTCTCAGGCGGGCAAAAGCAAAGGGTGGCTATCGCGCGGACCCTTCTTTCCCACTCCCCCGTCGTCATTTTCGATGACTCGTTGAGCGCGGTTGACACTTCCACCGATATCGCTATCAGGGAAAACCTCAAGAAAATGGGGGATAAGGTCACTTCCATCATCATCACCCATCGCATCAGCACCGCCAAAGACGCCGATCTTATCCTCGTGCTCGAGGAAGGGAAAATCACGGAAAGCGGAAAGCACGAAGAGCTCATCGAAAAGGAAGGGCTCTATAAACGCATTTACGATATTCAAAGCAAAATGGTATAGGTATGGCTAATAGAGAAGAAGAGAAATTGCCGAATAAGCTGAATTTCGCCATTTGGTGGAAAATAGGCAAATACGCCTTCCGGGAATGGAAGCTTCTTTCGCTCATACTCATCGCCATGCTTTTCACCACCTTCTACGACAGCGCCTTCGTGCCCGTCTTCAAGGGCGGGGCCATCAAAGCCGTATCGTCTTTCGCCACCTCCTCTCTATCCGGCTCGGTTTGGGAGACGAATATTCATCTCACTTGGATAAAGGGATTATTGGAAACCGACGTCCCCTTTTACCTCTTCTGCATTTTGGAGGGAGTTGCGATCCTTTTCCGTTCCGTTTCGATATATCTGACTTTTTTCTACACCAATCTGCTCTCCCTCAAGATCATGGAGAGCTTAAGGCGCGACAGCTTCAGGAAAATCCAGGAACTGTCCTTCTCCTATTTCGATAAAACCAACAGCGGCTGGCTCATCGCGAGGATGAATAACGACACCTCATCGATCGGCGATGTGCTCTCTTGGGATGCCGTCTCCATGGGCTGGGCTTTCTTCGATTTCATCTTCACCCTCATCACGATGCTCTCCCAAGATTATAAGCTCGGCCTCATCGTCTTATCCTCCATCCCCCTTATGGCGGTAGTGATCCCGCTCATCCAAAAAGAGCTCCTCAAAAGATGGAGAACGGCCAGAAACGCCTATTCCCATTTCGTGGGGTGGCTCGCGGAAGCCATAAGCGGCGCGAAAACCATCAAATCGATGGCTATCGAGCAAGAAGTCGAGGACGAAGCGAAAGCCATTACCGAGGAAATCAAGGAAAAACGCTTCAAGGCTGGCAAAGTCCACGCTTTCTTTCAGCCTATCGTGAGCATGGTGAGCAATCTAATGATCGCCCTTATCGTCTATATCGGCGTGAAGATGGCTTTGGCGGGAAATCCCGAGGCTCTCGATACCGCCACTCTTATCGCCACCATCGTCTTATTCGTCGGCTTCGTCGGAAGCATCTATAGCCCGCTTGAATCCTTGAGCGAAGTCTTCAACGATTTCATCAGCGCCCAGGCTGGGGCGGAGAAAGTGGGTCAGATCCTCGATGAGGTGCCGGAGATCAAAGACAAAGAGGAAGTAGTAAGGAAATACGGGACCCTCTTCGAGGAAAAACGCGAGAATTACGAGCCAATGAAAGGCCAAATCGATTTCTGCAACGTCAGTTTTGCCTACTCTAACGGATTGGAAGTCATCCATCCTTTGACCCTGCATATCGAAGAAGGGCAAAGCATCGCGATCGTCGGAGAGACGGGTAGCGGGAAAACGACGATGGTCAATCTCCTCTGCCGTTTCTATGAGCCAACGGGCGGGGAAATCAAAATCGATGGCGTAAATTACCTTGACCGCTCTTTAGGCTATCTCAGGAGCAACATCGGCTACGTCCAGCAGTCCCCTTTCGTCTTCACTGGCACCTATTTCGACAACATCAGATACGGAAAGCTCGATGCCACCATCGAAGAAGTGAAAAAGGTAAGCAAAATCGTCGGCATCGACGAATTCATCGAAAAGCAGGAGAAAGGATACGACACATTCTTGGAGGATGGCGGATCGTCCCTCTCCCAAGGCCAGAAACAGCTCATTTCCTTTGCCCGCGCCCTCATCAGGGATCCGCGCATCTTGATCCTCGATGAAGCCACGAGCTCCATCGATACGGAAACCGAAAGCCTCATCCAGGAATCCTTATTGAAGCTGCTCAAAGGCCGGACCTCTTTCACCATCGCCCACCGCTTGAGCACCATCGTGCACTGCGACAGGATCCTCGTGATGAGCAAAGGCAATATCGTCGAAGACGGCAACCACGAAACCCTCATTAAGAAGAAAGGCGCCTATTATCGTCTCTATATGAACCAATTCAACGATATGTCGATCGAAGAGCAGGAGAAAATATACAGCGAGCAGATCGAGAAAAAGAACATCTCGCTGTAACGCTTATCAAAAAAACAGCGATGGTTTTTTCCCTTGCTTATTTATATGCGGATATCCAATGACGCGCGTTTTTGCTGATTTCGCCGATTGCCACCCGCAAAAAAGCTTTGTTTTGTGGCATAAAGCAAATAATCGCCACCAGCAAGATGGCGATTATTCTGCTTCAATGGTTTCAAAGGCCTTCAGTAATGATTTTCCTGACGCTTGTAATTGACCGCAAGCTTCTTTTTGTAAGCCTCTTTGCCGTCTTCTTCGCTATATCCTAAAAGCAGCAGCAAATCGAGGAAATCGGAGAAAGCCTCTTTATACAAGCCGACGTCTTTTTTCTCGTAAAAAGCGCTCACTTCCCTATAGACAAGAAGCAGCTGCTCGACGAGATTGTCACATTTCGCCTTTTCATCCCCTTTGATAGAGCTCACCCCTAGATAAATGCCGATCGAGAGGAAGAAATGGAGGGCATCCGCCCATTCATCGAGGATGATTTCCTTGCTTGAAGGGCCTTTTAGGCTCCAGAACTTGAAGGCACGGGTCTCATTGGCGAATTCGCCTAATTCCACCAAAAGAGCGAGCACGCGCTTATGGTAGGTTGACTCGTAGCTCTCGGAATGGAGCTCGTGGATTTCCTCATCGAGCCCCTTTTGGAGAGGGAAGAGATCGTCAAAATCCATCTTATTCATCGTCGGCCCTCACGTTGAGTTTCGTCAAATGCCAGATATCGCGGTTATATTCCTCGATCGTGCGATCGCTTGAGAAATGACCGCTTTTGGCGATGTTCATGATGGAAGCGTAAGCGAATCTCTCTTTATCAGCATAGAATCTCTCGGCTTTCGAGCATGCCTCTTTGTAGGAAGCGTAATCGGCGAGGATGAAATACTGATCGCCCCTGTTCATGATTTCATCGAAGATGTAGCGGAAACGGTCGCTCTTCGCCCAAGGCCCGGTGAAAAGGCTATCGAGGATGGCTTTGATCTCGGGATTGCTGTTGTAGATGTCCCATGGATTATAAGTGCCGCTGTCGACGAGGGATTGGACCTCATCGGCGTTAAGGCCGAAAATGACCTCATTGTCTTTGCCCGCCAAATCGGCGATTTCGATATTCGCCCCATCCAAAGTGCCGAGGGTAATAGCCCCATTCATCATGAGTTTCATGTTGCTGGTGCCGCTCGCCTCTTTCCCCGCGGTCGAGATCTGCTCGCTGATATCGGTGGCCGGGATGATCTTCTCGGCAAGAGTTACCCCGTAATTCTCCACGAAGACGATTTTCATGTAGCGGCTCGCCTCTTTGTCGTTATTGATGGTGTCACCTACCGCCAAGATAAGCTCGATGATGCGTTTGGCGTATTCATAGCTCGGCGCGGCTTTGGCCCCGAAAATATAGGTATGCGGAACCATCGAGAAAGACGATGGGTCTTCCTTGAAACGGAGATATTGCCCCATGATATGGAAGATATTGAGAAGTTGCCTCTTGTAGGCGTGAAGTCGCTTGATCTGCGTATCGAAAATGCTATTAGGATCGATATCGATGTTATAGCTCTTCTTCACGAAGGCGGCGAATTTGACCTTGTTTTCGTGTTTGGAGGCCAAAACGGCCTCTTGCGTCTTCTTATCGGAGGCGTAAGCGGCGAATTTCTCGAGCGAATCAGGGTTTTTGATCCATTCATCGCCTATACGCTCCGTAATGATGGAGGCTAAAGAGTCATTGCTGTAGAGAAGCCAGCGGCGATGGGTGACCCCGTTCGTCTTGTTCGAGAATTTCTCCGGGAAGATCTCATAGAAATTCTTGAAGGTGTAATTCTCGAGGATATCGGTGTGGATTTTGGCCACGCCATTGACTGAATAGCCGGCGTAAATCGCCATATTCGTCATATGGATCTGCCCATCCCTGATGATGGACATCTGGTAGCGTTTGCTCTCATCGACCCCCTTTTCGGCCATGTAGTTATTGAAGCGGCGGTTGATCTCCTCAATGATGAGATAGATGCGCGGGAGAAGGGTGCGCATATATTCGACTGGCCATTTCTCAAGGGCCTCAGGCATGACGGTGTGGTTGGTATAGGCAATCGACTTATTGACCGTCTCCCAAGCCTCGTCCCAGCCAAAGCCGTATTCGTCCATGAGGAGCCTCATCATCTCCGGGATAGCCAAAATCGGGTGGGTGTCATTGAGCTGGAAGCAGTATTTGTCGGCGAAATTCCTGAGCGTGCCGTATCGATGCATATGGCCTCTCATGACTGACTGCAGACCAGCCGAGACAAGGAAATACTGCTGGCGGAGGCGGAGGAGTCTCCCGTGCTCAGTCGAATCGTCAGGATATAAGCCGAAGCAAAGCTCCTTGAGAGTCGAAAGATATTCGTTGAATGAGCAATCCGTCGGGAGATTCTTCTCGCTTGGCTCGGCGCTCCAAAGCCTTAAGGTATTGGCCACGCCGTTTTTGTATCCGACCACGCTCACGTCATACGGCACCGCTCTCACGCTTCTGGCGTTCACCGTGCGAAGGGCGTAATTGCCATCGGGTTTGATATAGGTCTCGGCTTGCCCGTAGAAAGATACTTCCACCGAATGCTTGGGCTTTCTCACTTCGAAGACGAAGCCGTTGCTGAGCCACTGATCAGGCAGCTCGATTTGCTTCCCATCCACGAATTTCTGACGGAAGAAACCGTATTCGTAACGGATCGTATTCCCGTGCACCGGATAGCCTAAAGAAGCCGAAGAATCGAGGAAGCAGGCGGCAAGTCTCCCCAGCCCGCCATTGCCTAACCCGGCATCAGGCTCCATATCCTCAAGCTCGTTGATATCAATCCCTAGCTCCGCAAGTCCGTCTTTTGCCACCCTATAGATGCCAAGGTTCTGCATATTGTTGACTAAAAGCCTCCCGATGAGGAATTCCATCGAGAAATAAATGGCTTGCTTATTGCCGTCTTTCACCATCGCCTCGCGGCAAGCGCGCCAATCGTATCCCGCATAATCCCTCACCATCTCGCCGAGGACGTCATAACGTTCGCTGATATGGCTATCGGCCACCGAACGCCCGTACTTCTCGCTGAGGCGGCGCTCGAAATCCTGCTTGAAATCCAATTTGTTCTGAAACATGTTTTTCTCCTATCCACTCTATTTATTTGCGTTTGCTTGTTTTCTTTTTGATAACGGCCTTTTTGCCTTTCGCGGCTTTTTTCTCCTCTTTTTTGACGAGGCGCTTGAGGATAAGGGCGGCATAGCTCCCGAGCTTGATGCTCACGTGATATGGCCTATTCTCTGGCGCTCCCGCCGTAGAGAAGGAAGAGAGCCCATTATATTGGTTCCAGCCCCCGTATACGTCTTTATCGCTATTGAAGAGCTCGTAATATTCGCCTTCATTCATCACGCCGACATCGTAATGCTCATAGTAATTGGGCGTCATGTTGAAGACGAAGAGAAGATCGCTGTCATCGACTTCCCGCTCGAAGGCGAAGACGCTTTGCTCCGCATTATCGACGAGCGTCCAATGGAAATGGGCGGGATTATGCTCCTCGAAGTGCATAGCTTTCTCCGCTCTGTAAATGAGGTTAAGATCGCGGCAAAGGCGGCGCACCGAGTCGTGCTTGGGGTAGCTAAGAAGATTCCATGGCAAGGAGCGGTTCTCATTCCATTCATCGAAGCTCGCAAGCTCATTCCCCATGAAGTTCAATTTCTTCCCAGGATGGGCGAATTGATAGGTGTATAGATTCCGCAAAAGCGCGAATTTGCTGTCGTAATCCCCATGCATCTTGTTGATGAGGGTGCCTTTCCCGTGCACCACCTCATCATGGGAAAGGGGGAGGAGGAAGTTCTCGCTGTAGAAATAAGCCATGGAGAAGGTGAGCTTGTTGTGCTCCCATTTTTTGTAAATCGGGTCGAGGGAATAATACTTGAGGGTATCGTTCATCCAGCCGAGATCCCACTTGTAGTCGAACCCCAAGCCGCCATATTCGACTGGCTTAGTGACCCCGAGGAAATCGGTGCTGTCTTCGGCGATCATCATGACGTCGGGGTGCTCATAATGGATTTTGCCGTTGAGCCTTTTGATGAATTCGGTCGCGCCGGTATTCTCGCCGTTGTTCTTATTGCCGTCCCAATAGACGATATTGCTCACCGCATCGACCCTTATCCCGTCGAAATGGAAATAGGAAAGATAGTAATTCATCGCGCTCATGAGGAAGGAGCGCACCGGGTCTTTGCCCAAATCGAATAAGCAGCTGCCCCATTGGGAATAAGTATGGGCAGGATCGGCGTATTCATATAAAGGCGAGCCATCGAAATCGCGGAGAGAGTAGGAATCGGTGGCGAAATGCACCGGGGCGAAATCGAGGATGACGCCGAATCCCGCCTGATGGAGACGGTCGACGAAGCTCATAAGCTGGAAGGGGTTACCGTATCTCGAATCGACGCTATAGAAGCCAGTGGCCTGATATCCCCAGGAACCATCGAATGGATATTGACAGATCGGCATTATCTCAACGTGGGTATAGCCAGTCTCCTGAAGATAAGGGATAAGATAATCCGCCACTTCTTCGTAAGATATGAAACGACCATCGATTTTGCCTTTCCATGAGCCTAGATGCATCTCGTAGATGCTCATCGGCTTATCGAAATTGCGGTCTCTCTTCTTGAGCCATCCCTCATCATGCCAAAGGAAGTTCTCGATATCGAAGGTGCGGGAGCAGGATTGCGGGCGCATCTCGCTATAGAAGGCGAAAGGATCGGCTTTGTCTACGTATTCCCCACGCGCGTTCCTGAAATGGAATTTGTAGCTTTGGTAATTCAATAAGCCCGGGACGAAAGTCTCAAAGCACCCGCATGGATCGATTTTCTCCATTTTGTTGGCCGTCACGTCCCAATCGTTCCATTCCCCGATCACGGAAACATCATCGGCCAAAGGGGCGTAAAGGCGAAAATAGACGCCGGATATGGAAGCGCCTTTGCTGCCGTCTTTATTCACGAGCTCGCGCGTTCCGAAGTGCGCGCCGAAATACTCATAGGCGTGAATGGATTGACCCATGAGATAGTCGTAGAGCGTTCCAAATGCCATAACCAAAAAACCTCGTAGATGGCTTTAAGTATACTGGCTTTTTCTTATTAAAGAAAGAATGTTGAAAAATGCCTGAATCCATTAAATAAAAACAGTCCATCCCCGAGCTCAAAAAGGCCGATTTTGCCCTCTTTCGCGGGCAAAAAGGGAATTTTTCTCTCTTGATGCACTTTCATTTCGTTTATACAAAGAGGTTTGTATGACAAAAACGATTTCCTTTCGATGCCTTGGTTTTCATTATTGCCATATGTCAAAAAGCCCATAAGCCGCTTAAGGGCGATGCCCATCTTCTTCTCATTTTTGCCATAATGGAAAAGACGCCCTTTTATGCGTCTTTTCCGATTGCTTTCTTTCGATATAGGAGAGCCTACTTCTTCCCTTTTGGCAGCATCTCTTTCTTCCAGCGGGGGGCGCTATAGCGTTTGCTTAAGGAAGGATCGCAGCCATCATGGCAAATGACGCCGACGAACGAATGGAGGTCAGCGCTTACATCTGCCCCGTCTTTGGCTTTCTCGATGATAGGAAGAAGCGAGAGGAAATCCTTCTTCGCCTTATCCATGAGCTCATAAAAAGACTCGTTATGCATCGCTCCGCTTATCATATCGGGCCAAGAGGAATGGCATTCATTGAGGAAATCCACGGAGAGAAGCTTCTTCGGGATACGATGGGGGATATTCATCGCGGAGGGCTGAGAATGAGGCCCGGTCAATATATTCATGCCGATTTTGGAAAGGAGATGGGGCGTATTGGTCATTCTTAAGACCGCGCGATAATCCTTGAGAGAAAGATAAAAGCTGTCTTCTTTGATGCTTGCATCGTTGATGGTCTCTTTGTTCGTCTTATGCCAAAGGAGGCTTATCTTCTTGAGCTCTTCATCATCGAGCGCGAGATATTTCTGAGGGCGCGTCGAATAAACGCCGGCTTTGTGGCTTATCAAAGAATCGAGCATCGTCTCGAAATAGGAATGGAGGACGCTATAGGCTTTTTTGTTGCATTCATCATCGGAGAAACCGCTTGCCGGGAATATATAGGCGTGACACGCCCTATCGAGGCAATAATGGAGCCAGAGCCCCTGAATATAGGCAAAATAGAGGTCTTTGTCAGCCTCCTCGCTCTCGCTTGCGATCTTCATCATGACGCTATAAAAAGGGGCGATATCGCTATGATGGAGATAGGAGCCGAAAGCATCCACTTCCTTATAATCCTCGCTCCTCCTCTTCCACGGCCTTTGCCCGTAAAAGAAGAAAGGGTCGGGCCCCTGGGTGCCGATAAGTATCGCCTCCTCGTGCCCTTTGTAGCAAGAGGGAAGGAGATCGAGAGCAAAAACGTAATGGGTAAGAACGGCTGGCATACTAGTCCTCGTCCCCTAGAGCCTCTAAGCCCTTCTTGAAGGTCGTTTTCCTCGTCTTGACGTTTTTGACGAAGAGGAAAATCACAAGCGAGATCGAAGTGGCGATCACCGCATATACCGGAAGGAAGCCCCAGTCGAGGGACGGATGGAGGAGCAAAAGCCCCAAAAGGGTCGGCGTAACGGTTTGCGCGCCCATGCTCGCCATATAGTAGTAGCCGGTGAATTGGCCGATTTTCTTCTTTGAGCAAAGCTCCACGACCATCGGGAAGCTATTGATGTGCACTAGTGACATCCCGAATCCCTTGAGTCCCCAGACTATATAAAGATAAATCGGGAAATTGTAATATCCTTTATCCTCGTTGAACGATCCTTTGCCCACCACCGATTGGAGAATGAGCCAAAGGAGCAGCCCTAGCAAAGTGAGCGATAAGCCAGAGACAACCGTCCATTTTCTTCCGATTTTGGAAGCGATGATGCCGCCAATCGCAAAACCGATGACCGAGCCTAATCCGCCGATGATGGTCATGACCATATTCGAGGCGCTGCTCGCCCCAAGGTGATTGCGGGAGTAATTGAGCATGAAAGTGCCGATGCCGTTATCCGACATGAACCAGAAGAACTCGGCGCCGAGGATGAGGAAGAGCATCGCTTTGTTGGCTTTGCTCATCGGTTTCTCGGTATCTTCTTCCACCGAGTCGACGACGGCCGCCTCTTTCTCGCCTTGCTCTAGTTCGCCGGCGAGTTTTTCCTCAAGCTCATTCTCATGGATGCAGAGGCAGAGGACGATGG
>CAVKAR010000026.1:0-21012 GCA_963654425.1 Lachnospiraceae bacterium | reverse complement strand
GTTTAGTGTCGATCAATCACGATTGTGATGGCTACCTAAATTGGCATCAAAACGCTCAATCGTGATACCTGTGTCTTTGCATTGCCGCTGCCGCTATAAATAAGAGAAAAAAGGAACGGCGCTCACGATGATTGACAATTTGATTGCGGAAACCATCAACTGCGACTTTAAGGAAGGCGTGGAAATCGAAAAGCTGGCTTAAAAGTGTCAGCGCTTTTGCTAACGGCATCGGCGGAACGCTTCTTTTCGACATCGATGATGAAAGAAAAGTAATCGGCCTAAAAGATCCGCAACTTGATGCAATGAATATCATGGGAATTTAATCTCTTTGCTTCAAAATGGGCGTGGATTCATCAAGGCAAATTCTAAAGTACGTTTCGAAAAGAAAGCGCAATATAGAATCGATGAACCTGACTATTCGGAAAGAGCGATCACGGAAGCCCTTGTCAACGCTCTTACACATCGAGATTATTTGCTGCTTGGAAGCGAAATCCATATCGATATGTTTGATGATCGCCTTGAGATTTCTTCTCCGGGCGGAATGTTGGACGGCAGATCGATTCAGGAACTGAATCCTTCCATGATTAAATCAGAGAGGAGAAATCCGATTATCGCCGATTTGTTCCATCGCATGTAATACATGGAGCGAAGAGGCAGCGGTATACGGAAAATCATAGCGGAAACCGAAAAGTTGCTGGGATACGATGAGAGCAAAAAGCCTCTATTTTATTCCGATGCTTCTTCTTTCGCTGTGATTTTGAAGAATGTTAATTATCATCTATCTAGCTCACTTCAATCAAACATTCATAATGATAATCCGGACTTCGGCGTGTCAAAATCCGGACTTTGAGAGCGATTTAAGCGTCATAAACGCTTCCAAGACGAAAAAAGAATATATCGCATAGTCTTATTCCCCTTACGGCCTTGATGGCTGCTTTGGGAGAGATGATGTCATGAGCGAAACGGGATTACGCCGTTCATCAGCCAGCGAGCTCATCTCCTTTATGCTAGATAACGATATGCTTATGAGAGTCGCTGATAAGCGCGGCAAATACAAATTCTCTTTTTAGGCCTCTCTTGCGATTTCGCCAGCCTTGCTAAGGGCGGCTTTCGTGATGAACGGGCCCGTCAGTTCGTAAATAAGAGTCGAGGTCAAGGTAATGGCGACGATAAGGGCGCCAAGGGATGAGCCATTGGCTGACAAAACGCTGCCGGCGGTGGTCGCTAAACCGATGGCCACGCCCGCTTGCGGCACCAAGCAAAAACCAAGGTATTTCTTGACGGTTGGCTCGGCTTTGCCGATATTGGCCCCGAAGAAGGCCCCGAACCACTTACCGATCACCCTGGATAAGGCATAGATCAAGGCAGTCAAAAGGATCAATAAACCGTCTTTGCTCGCGAAGACCGTGAGATCGAGGCTCGCGCCGCTTAAAATGAAGAATAGCATGTATATCGGGGAAGTGAAGCGGTCCATAAAGGAGAAAACAACAGAAGAATCTTCCCTGTTGTTGCAGTAGATTGCTCCAGCCACCATGCAGGTGAGGAGGCTCGATAATTCAAAAGAGCCGAGTTCCGGAAGCTTAAACAGATAATATAAGCCAACGGCCGCGAAGATGATGAAAATGACAAAAGTGAGACGGTTGGCCCGACTTTTGAAGTAGCGGCAGCAGAAAGAGATGAGAAAACCGAAAATCGCCCCTAAAGCGACGGAGATGAGAATCTCGATGAAGGGTTTGGCGAGCATCTCGTAAACGGAGAAATCCCCGCCAAGAGCTACTGTTTTGGCGATTTGGAAGAGAATGGCGAAAAGGATGAGAGCTGAAGCATCGTCAAGGGCTACGACTGGGAGGAGAGTATCGACCACCGGCCCTTTTGCTTTGTACTGCTTTATGACCATAAGCGTGGCGGCTGGGGCGGTGGCGGCGGCAATGGCGGCCATCGTTAAAACTAGCGGGAAAGGAATCGTTTCAGGGAAAGCGAAATGGAAAGCAAGAAGAGCGAGCAAAACGGCGATGGAAGCGAAAAGAGATTCGAAAACCGTGATGAGGATAACCCTTTTTCCAACCTTCTTGAGGGAAGAAAGCTTGAAGGAAGAGCCGATCGAGAAAGCGATGAAGCCAAGAGCCACATTATTGACCCAGCTGAGGGAATTGACGTAACGGTAGATTGGCGAGATATCGGCATTGTTGGCGTTTATGAAATCGAAGCCGTTCCAGAAAAGCCCGAAAACGAACGGGCCCATGAGTATGCCGGCGATGATATAGCCAGTGACATTAGGAAGGCGCACGAGCTTCATCAAGCGCGTGACGAGAAGGCCAGCAAGAAAAAGGCCGGCGATATATAGGAAAATAAAGCCGTCCATCAAAGCACTCCTTCGTAATCCTCGATCGCTTTCGAGAACATCGCTCCTTTGACTTTGCGGAAATTATCGGTATGCTCGCGGATGGTGTTTTTCAAATCATCCAATTTGCTTTCGTCGACGATGAACATCGCGAAAGTCGATTCTTCTTTGTTTTGGCTCGCCTCGTAAGAGGAAAGAGAGAAAAAGTGCCGATCGGCGAGTTCAGAGAAATCGAGCGTGTGGCGAAGAGAGGCCGATTCGATGAGCGTGCCGTTATAGCCGCTTCTCTTGATGGAGGAGTAAGCCTCTAAGGCGGCCTCCCCTGATTCTAGGAATAGATACAATATGCGTTTCATAAGATTTTGCCCTATTTGTTATACGCTTCTTTCATCGTTTCTCCACTTTTAGATGAATTTCTCCATTGATAAGGATAGCAGCAGCGGCTCTTCGCTTTCTGCGCTTGCTGCGACCGTATACTCCTTTAAGCGGATTAGCTTCGAGGCGAAGGCCTTATCCTTATATATATAAAGCCCCTCGACTGGATTAACCTCTTTTAGTCTTTTCGATAACCCTTCGCCCGTTGCCTTGAGCAAGCTTTCCTTTAAGCACCACAAGGAGAGAAAATCACCGTCATTCTTGACTGCTTTTCTCTCTTCTTCGCTTAAAACCGCCTCTTCTAGTCGCCTAGAATAAGGGCGAATTGCCTCGATATCGATGCCGACGGGGGAAGAAGAGAGAGCGAATATGGCGTAGCGCCCGGAATGGGAGATGGAGAAGTGCTCATTGCTTTTATAAGGCTTCCCCCTATCCGTGTATAGAAGCGGCGAAGAAGAGGTGAATCTCTTGATGAGATAAGAGGCGCCCAAAGAAAGGAGCCTATCTTTTCTCTCTTTGTAGCGGAGCGCCTTTTCTTTCCGCTCCTCGTCGATATAAGCGAGGATCTCCCCTTCGTGCCTTTTCACCTCATCTATGTCTATATAATGGATATTTATTTCGCGCATAGGCTCATTCTACTTTCTTTTTTCGCTAGAAGAAGGGGAATCGTGCTACAATCCTAGGCATGATCGACAAGAAAGAACGCTCTTTTTTCACACTCATGATTTTCCTCTTCTCTTTTTTATTGCTTTTCGCCTCATTCACCCTTGGCTATCTTTTCGTGGCGATCGGCGAAGAGAAAAGCCTCACGAACAATATCTTCGAGCTCATCTATCTTTGCCTTCACATCGTGATGATGGTGTTGGGCATCTTGCTATCGAATGAGGCCAAAAGGAGAGGCTCGAACGTGATGAGATCGCTTATGTATAGCAAATACGGGCGCGTAAGCGTGCCTGCGCGCGTCATATCTTTGCTATTCGTGGCGCTTGGCCTTTTCTTATTTATTTATGCTTTGCTCCTTCTTTTGCCAGTTGGCTTATACGATTTCTCCTTCCCGATTGCTTTGAAGTGGGACATGCTCAATGTCGGGATCACGATTGCCGTTATTTCTTTCTTCTTCTTTTTGTTTCCTTTTCTCTTCCCTAACGAAGTCAAAAAAGCTCAGTAAAGACGCTGGAGGTCACTATGAAAAAAAGACTTTTATCGATTCTCTTCATCCTTTCGGGCACTCTTCTATGCGCTTGTGATGGCGGTAGCGGCGACTATGACGATGATGACCCCATTCATTTGGAGAAAGATACCTCCGCCTCTTATGATTTCGCCGATTCGAGCAATGAGAACGGCTCGATGAATTATGAGATTTTCGTGCGCTCATTCTATGATTCGGATGGCGATGGAATCGGGGATTTAACCGGCGTGAAGGAAAAACTTCCATATTTAGCGGATATGGGTTTCAAATCGCTTTGGCTCATGCCGATTTTCCCTTCGCCGACTTATCATGGCTACGACGTGACGGATTATTACAGCGTAAATCCTGATTACGGCTCGATGGATGATTTCGTTTCGCTCGTTCAGGAAGCGAGCAAATACAACATCGATATCATGCTTGATATGGTCTTTAACCACTGCTCAATCAAAAACCCTTATTTCACCGATGCTTTAAAAGCTTACAAAGATGGCGATGAAAGCGAAGAGAGCAAAGCCAATTGGTTCAATTTCGGGCCAGGAGGGGACCATATAATCGATGGGGTTCAATATGAATCGCGCTTTGACGCGGGAATGCCTGATTTCAATCTCGACTGCCAGGGCGTGAGAGAGGAAATGGAGAAAATCACCAAGTTCTGGATTGAGAAGGGCGTGAAAGGATTCAGATTGGATGCCGTGCTCTATTATTACTATCAGAATACGAGCAAAAACGTCGAATTCCTCAATTGGCTCACGGACCTCGCCCATAAATACGACCCTGATTTCTATATGGTTGGGGAATGCTGGGTGAGCGATGGGCTTCTCAATTCCTATTTTTCCTCTTCATGCGATTCCTTCTTCCGCTTTGGGACGGCAAGCGGCGGAACCTCAACCACTATGATAAATATGGTCAAAGGATACGGGTTTGCGAGCACTTTCGCGGAAGAAGTGGAGAATAATGAGAAAGCCATCCATAGCAAAAACAAAGATTCGTATTCCTCTTATTTCCTTTCCAACCATGATCAGGACCGGGTGGCGAAGAATTTCTCTTCAAGCCTAGATGCCTATAAAGCCGCCGCCTCTTTATATGGTTTACTACCAGGCACTTCCTATACCTATTATGGCGAAGAGATCGCCCTTAAAGGGAAAAGGAACACCTCGCCTGATGACCAAAGCGACGTAAGGAGGCGCCTTCCGATGATATGGAGCAAAAACGATAAAACGGGCGAATGCTCTTTCCCGGAGAAAAATAGGCAGGACCTCAATGACAATGAGCAAGTCGAAGATGGCGTGGAGGATCTATTGTCGGATCCATGGAGTCTCACCAATCACTACAAAAAGGTGATTCATCTCCGCAACAAATACTCATTCATCAAACATGCAACCTTCCTTTCAAAGTGCGATGCCCTCAATAGCGATGAGAAAAGCGTCCTCGCTTATTCCCTTACTTACGGGAACGAGTCGATAACGATTGTCCATAATTTCAGTTACTACAACGTCGAAGTCGATGCCCCTGCCTCCAGTATCGTCGATTCGATCAACGTCACCCACAGATTGCCTTCCCTAAAAGATGGCAAATTGCGTTTAGGCGCTTATAGCAGCGTCATCATGAAATAAACGAATAAAGAACCGCGATTTGCGGATCTTTTTTCGTTTAGGCTTTGAGCTTGAATTCAATGGTGGAAGGGTCATGATCGCTATAGGCGAAGCCATCGATCCCCTTTTTCCCGTTTTTGGTTTGGATGTTCTTGTGGCTGACGATTTCGATGTTGTCGGAGACGATGAAGCCATCGACGGCGCAGGTATAGGTCTTTCCTGGCTCCCATTCGATATCATTATTGCGGCAAGTCGGGGTATTGTCGCTTGCGATCATCGAGAAACCGTCGATAAGCGGCGATTCGCCTTGCTCCGAGAACCAATTGACGACCCAATCGGGGTCTTTCTTTTTCTCGTTGAATGGCTTATTCGCGGAGGTATAAGAGAAATCCGGGTTATAGGTCAATAAGTCGTGATTATAGTCACCAGCCACAATAGTGTAATCGCCATTGTCCTTCCTTTCTTGGAGAAAGGTATTGAGCTCTTTCATCTGCTCGGCTTTGATCAAACCACCTTCATCATAAGCCGACATATGTGAATTGACGAAATAGAAGCTCTTGCCGTTTTCGACCTCGACTTTCTGATAGGAGAAGCAGCGATCGAGATCGAAGAATTTGGAGAAGGAGGTGGAGACGGTATATTGCTTTCTCTCCGCTTCCTTGACCGAATATTTCGACAAAGTGGTGAGTCCGGCGTTGACGAAGCCATGCATATCGTAAAGCGGATAAGGCAAGAAAACGGTGTGGTAATTGACGGCATGGGTGTGATCCATTTCGGCGAAAGCCTCGACGATCATCTCGTCTTGATTAACTTTGTATGATCTGCTCGCATAGGTATCCACTTCCTGGAAGGCGATGAAATCGGGATTGAGTTCCTTGATGGTATTGATGGCCCCTTTCACGTTGAAGAGGACATCATCCTTTGAGCGGGCGGTGCTCCAATGGCCGCAGGTGGCGTTGCCATCCTCATCGTATCCGGTGTCCAAGAAGAAAGTGTAATCCTGCGAATATGCCCCAAAGCCGATGTTATAGCTTGCGGCCGAATAGGCTTCATCCGTTTTGAGTTTGGCTTTTTTGGCATTTTTGTCGATGCTGAGCGCCGTATCGCCGATTCTGCTATAAGAGCCGATGACGTATAAGAGGTATCCTCCAGCTGCCACGAGCACGACCCCGACGATGGAGCCTATGATAATGAGAGTTTTGGCGAGCGGTTTTAGTTTCTTTTTGGCCATATTTTCATCTCCTAATTGGTCAATTATTGTAATTCCCGATATGCCGATAAAGAAAGGAAAAACGGCTTTGGCGGGATTTTCGGTCTTGGATATTGACGCAAAATCTTGCCTTTCGACCATACAGTCGGTAAAGTTGAAGCAAGAAAAAACAACTTTGCCCGTCTTTTGCTGACGGACATAAAAGGAGTTAAAAATGAAAAAGACATTGCCTTTATTGACGCTTGCTCTTTCTTTTGCCCTCATCTCTTGCTCGCCATCAGCCAATAGTTCATCATCTTCAAGCAAGGATAGTTCATCTTCATCGAGCAAAAGCGAGAACCACTCAGTCGATCTCCCTTTAGGGGATGCCCCGACTTATGAAGTCGATTCCATCAGTTTCCATTACTGGAGAAACGACGGGAAATACACCGGATGGGATATGTGGTTATGGGAAGACGGGAAAGACGGAGATGGGTATGAATGGAATGGCAAAGACGATTGGGGCGTCATCGCCGCTTATCCACTCAGCACTTGGGCTGGCGTCATCGAAAATGGCCTTGGTTTCATCATCAGGAAAGGCGGGAGCAGTTGGGCAGCCAAAGACTGCGGCGATGACGATAAATTCATCTCTTTCAGCGATTACGAAAAAGACGAGAACGGGGTATACAATGTCTATATGATTTCAGGCGACAGCAATATCTATACCGACAAAAGCGGGACTGTCAAACCGAAAATGACCTACGCCACCTTCACGAAAAAGAACGTCATCGCCGCCGCTTCCAACGTGGCTCCTTCTTCATATGAGGTCAAGGAAAACGGAAAAACGCTTTTCTCTGGCACTAGCAATGGGAAGGACAAAAGGGTGGAAATGGAATTCCCCGAAGGCAAGGAAGCCGATTACGCAGCGAATTACGAGGTGACATTCCTTTTCCCTGCCGGCAGCAAATTATCTTCGGCTGTCAGCAAAACGCGTTTATTCGAAGACGAGGAATTCGGGACACTATATAACTACGATGGTTCCGACTTAGGCATCAGCTATAGCGAATCATCCTCTTCTTTCGCCGTCTGGTCGCCTCTTTCTAACGAAATCACTCTCCGTGTCTATGATTCTGGCACGCCAGCTTCTTTGGCGGGTGGAGACGATAGCCACAAAGACTATCCGATGAGCAAGGGCGATAAAGGGGTGTATCGCGCCAAAGTCGATGGCGATTTGGCGGGCAAATACTATACCTATATCGTCACCAATGGGACTTATAGCGAAGCCGAAGTAGTGGATCCCTATGCCAAAGGATGCGGCGTGAACGGGCTCCGCGGCATGATCGTCGATTTCTCGAAAACCAATCCCGAAGGATGGGACAATATCTCACCTTTATCGATTGACCGCAAAGCGATGGTGGTCTACGAGACGCATGTGGCTGATGTGACTTCTTCTTCCTCTTGGACAGGGGATGAGGCTAACCGCAAGAAATACGCCGGAATGTACGAAGAAGGGACGACGTATTCAAAGAGCGGAGTAACCGTCAAGACCGGCTTCGACCATATCAAGGAGCTCGGCGTGAACGCGGTGCAGATCATCCCGATCTTCGATCAAGCCAATGATGAGCTCAATATGTCCTTCAACTGGGGATATAACCCCCTCAACTACAATTGCCTTGAAGGGGGATACTCCTCCGATCCGAAAGACGGGTATGCCCGCATCAAGGAATTCAAGACGCTCGTGAAGAAATATAACGAAGCCGGCATGAATATCATCATGGACGTGGTCTATAACCATGTGGCTGGGGCGACGAAGAGCAATTTCGACGTCTTGATGCCTGGCTATTATTTCCGTTATACGAACAATATGGCTTTATCAAATGGCTCAGGATGCGGGAATGAGACGGCAAGCGAGCATTATATGATGAGGAAATTCATCGTGGATTCCTCCTCTTTCTGGGCCAAAGAGTACAAATTGGGCGGTTTCCGCTTCGACCTTATGGGGCTCCATGATTTGACGACGATGGACGAAGTGGCGGCGAAGGCTAAGGCAATCAACCCGAACATCGTCATCTATGGCGAGCCCTGGCAAGGAGGGACGAGCACCCTTCAGGATAGCGACTCCGCAAAGCAAGTGAACGGAAACAAATACGTCGGATATGGCCAGTTCAATGACCAGATGCGCGATGCCCTCATCAGGGGCGGATTGAGCGGCGATAAGGATTTAGGCTGGGTCACCGATCGAGAAAGTGCCCTCGCAAGCGATTACGCGAATAAGCTCCTCAAAGGCATCAAAGGCATCACCTCGGCCCCGGCAGCGGAGATCGCTGATCCCGATAAGACGGTATCCTATGTCACTTGCCATGATAACTACACTCTCGCTGATCGCATCGCCGCGACTGGGACCGTTGAAAAGACGGATACCGATACCTTAAGCAAAATGAACATGTTAGCCAATTCGGTGGTTTTCACCTCCCAAGGCACCTCCTTCATGCTCGCGGGAGAGGAGATACTAAGGAGCAAAGGAGGCGACAAGAATTCCTATTCCTCTTCTTATAAGGTAAATGAGCTTGATTACTCATTGAAGATTGAGCATGCCGATTTATTCGAAAGTTATCAGCAACTCATCGACCTCAAAAAGAATCTCGATGGGCTCCATCTCGATAAAGACGGCATCAAGGATTTATCCGTCACGATGAATGCCTCCAAATCGATGATCGCTTACGATTTGAAGGATACGGAAAACGGCAAAACCTACCGCATTATCCACAAAAACGGCTTAACGGGCGGTGAGACCGTTGATCTATCCTCCTATAGCCTTTATTGGTCAACGATCGATAAAAAGAGCAAGACGATCGGCACGAAAACCGAGATTAAGCCGTTTGAGACGCTCATCGTCAGCAAATAGGCGATTTATCAATGTTATTTAAAAAGAGCCATGGTTAGGGCAAAAAGCCCATCATGGCTTTCTTTTTTCGATAAATCAGTAATTAAATAAGCCAATTAAAAAACAACTTGTTTGTACAAAAAAATAAAAATGTATAACAAATTTAAGGGACATGGAAAGCGCTTACCAAGTTTTTATACAAATTGGATGTTTTCGCTTGTTTTTCCATAGCCAGTTCATACAATAGTGGCAAGGATTAACGCGAATTAAGTGGTGTTACGTTTGTTCGTCATGGAAAAATGTAAGCGCTTTATTCGCCTTTATTGAAAGGAGAGAATAATTAATGAAAATCAATAAAAAAATCCTAATGTGCTTAGCGCTCGCGCCTGCGACTTTGCTTGCTTCTTGCGCTGGCGAGCAAGAAGAGGACTTGTCTGGCACTTACGACATCAAGATGTGGGTTTCCGAGACGACTGGCGTCAAGGAATTATTCAAATCGCAAATCGATGCCTTTAACGAAGCCAACGCTGATAAAGGTATTGTTATCAACGCCACGATCGAAGGCGTCACCGAAGGTGACTCGGCCACCAATATGTTGACTGACGTTTCCGCCGGAGCTGATATCTTCTGCTTTGCTCAGGATCAGTTTGCTCGTTGCGTCCAGGGGGGGGCTTTAGGAAGATTGGGCAATAAAGCCGCCCAATTCGTGAAAGACAACAACACCGAAGGATCCGCGAATGCCGTCAAGTCAGGCGATGCATATTATGCCTATCCTCTTACCGCCGATAACGGATACTTCATGTATTATGATAAGAGAGTCATCACCGATGAGTCTCATTTAGGGAACCTTGAGCAATTAGTCAAAGATTGCGAAGAAGCTGGCAAAAACTTCTCAATGGAAACCAATACCAGCGCTTGGTATCTCGCTTCCTTCTTCTTCGGCACTGGCTGCAAGAGCGAGTGGACCACTGATAATAAAGGCAAATTTACCGGTGTTTCTGACACTTTCAATAGCGATGCTGGCCTTGTTGCCATGAGAGGCATGCAGCATTTAGTCAAATCAAACAATTACGTCAGCGCTTCAAATGCTGCCGATCTGAACGCGGCTACTCCATCAGCGATCGTTGTTTCTGGCACATGGGACTGGAACAACGCGGTTGCAGCAATCGGCGAAGAGAACATCGGATGCGCCGAGCTTCCAAGCTTCACGGTCGACGGCAAGTCATATCACATGGGCTCTTATAGTGGCTATAAGCTCATGGGCATCAAACCGCAATCGAATGCTAAACGCTCCTCTGCTTTGAATAAACTGGTTCAATATCTTACTGGCGAGGAATGCCAAAAAGCCAGATTTGAGACGTTTGGCTGGGGCCCAAGCAACAGCGCCCTTATCGATTCCGATGCCGTTAAGAGCAATGTGGCCCTCAGCGCGCTCAGCAAACAAGATGATTATGCGGTTTCTCAAGGCCAAATCCATGGTTCTTGGTGGGATATCGCAAAAGTCCTCGGCGATGTTGCCAAATCCGCTGGTCTCGATGATAAGGTAGCGTTGCAGACAGGTCTTGATCAATATAAAGCATCAATCGATGCCTTGTTCACAATGACCCCAGAAGAAAAGAGAGCCTTCACTGTCATTGGCAAGTTCGCAACAGCTCCAGCAGATGATTATGCTGAGTGGGCCAGCGATCTCGCGATGACCGAAGACCCAACGAACACCTGGACCTCGCCTGCCATCACATTGACTGAAGGGGATCAATTCAAAGTCCGCCAAGGCAAATCGTGGGATGTGTCTTTCGGCGATGCTACTACCGAATCGAAAAATTACGAAATCACAGCGGCCACCGCTGGCAAAAAGAAGATTCAATTTGTCGGCGATGAGAATGGCGGAACGATCACGCTAATCGACGCTGAATAATTTCCACTAAATAGGTTGGGGCCTTCACGCTCGGCCCCAACCTTTTTCAAATAGGCGTGAGAAAGGGCAAAAGGCACTTATGCAAAGATATAGCGATTTGGAATATCTTAAGCTGACTAAGCTTCAGCGCTTTTTCTATAAATTCGCTTTGTTTTTTGTTTCGATTCCTTTGTGGTTCAAAAACCTTGGAATCAAAATATGGGAATTCCTGAAGAAAATCGGTTTGTTCTTCTATCACGATTTCCTCGATTTGGTGAATACTTTCAAAAACGGAGATTGGAAGACGCGTATTTCCTACGTCATTATGGGCTATGGCTCATTCAGGCGCGGGCAAATATTGCGTGGCGTTCTCTTCTTCGCTTTTGAAGCCGTTTTCATCGTTTACATGATATGCGGTGGAGGCTATTGGCTCAGCATGATGCCTTCTTTGGGTCTTCAAGGCCCAGAAGAAGGATATGATGAGAATCTCGATGCCTGGACCACGATCTATCATGACGATTCGTTCAAGATCCTCCTCTATTCCGTTTTGACGATTTTCTTCATTATCGCCTTCATCTACACTTGGCGTTTGAATATCAAGCAAAACCGCATTTCGGAAGAGATTTTGGCGAGCGGGAAACCGCTTAAGAGCGGCAAAGAGGATATTCGCTCTCTTATCGATGATCAATTCCATAAGACGCTTTTGGCGCTTCCTGTCACCGGCATCATCGTCTTCACGGTTTTGCCGATCGTTTTCATGATTTTGGTGGCTTTCACCAATTACAATGGGGCCGAGAATAACGGTTATTCGAATAATCTGTTCCACTGGGTAGGGCTTGATAACTTCAATACCCTTCTTAACTGGGAAAGCGGCAACAAGGCTTACTCGGCGGCTTTTGGCGAGGTGCTCGCTTGGACCCTTATTTGGGCCTTCTTTGCGACTTTCTCCAACTATTTCCTTGGGATGCTTGTCGCCATCATGATCAATAAGAAAGGCATCAAGTTCAAGAAAGTCTGGAGAACGATTCTCGTTTTGACGATCGCCATCCCGCAGTTTATCTCGCTTATTTATGTTTCGAAGATGTTCGCGGATAACGGCATCGTGATTACGAGATTGAAGGAGTGGGGCATTGTCCAGCCTGGCTTTACTTTCTTCAATGACCAGCACTGGGCCAGAGCTACGGTCATCATTATCAATATCTGGATTGGCATTCCTTATTTGATGCTTATCTCGACCGGAATTCTCATGAATATTCCGGAGGATTTATACGAATCCGCGAAAATCGATGGGGCGAACGTTTGGCAGCAGTATATGAAAATCACCTTGCCTTACATGCTCTTTGTCACTGGCCCGTATCTATTGACGTCGTTCATCGGCAACATGAATAACTTCAACGTTATCTATCTATTGACTGGCGGAGCTCCGACAAACATCAATGCTTCTGGCGCTGCTGGCTCGGTCGGCTATACCGATTTGCTCATCACATGGCTATTCAAGATCACGACGGGTGCGGGAAGCGAATATTACATGGCTTCCGTCATCGGTATCTTGGTATTCGTCGTTTCAGCGGTGCTATCTCTTATCGTCTATAACATCATGCCGTCCAATAAACACGAGGAGGATTACCAATAATGGCAAACGAAAAAGTGAATTCGTCCACTCTCCCCGTGAACGAAAAGCATCACATGGGGATGCATACGAAGAAAGTAATCGGAAATACGATTATCTATATTATCTTGGTGCTCATGTCTATCATTTGGCTCGTTCCGTTTGTCGGAATCGTGCTTGATAGCTTCGAAGTCGAGGTGAAAAGCTCGCATGGCTGGATGTGGCCGCACCAATGGGGCATCGATAACTACGTTAGGCTATTCACCGAGACCAATTTCATGAAATGGTTTACGAATACGCTGATTATCGCCGTCGCGACTGCGATTATCCAAACCATTATCGTTCTTTGCATGAGCTACACTTTGTCCCGTCTCCGCTTCAAAGGACGCAAAGCCTTGATGAACGGGATGCTCGTGCTTGGCATGTTCCCAGGCATGCTCACGATGATCATCCTTTATCGCGTTTTGGCGGATATGGGGATGACGCAGGCTAACTCCATCCCTGGCTTGATTCTCGTTTATGTCGCTAGCAGCGGCATGGGATATTACGTTTCCAAAGGCTTCTTCGATACGCTTCCAAAGAGTTTGGACGAAGCCGCCAGAGTCGATGGAGCCACGAATGCCCAAGTGCTTATCAAAGTCATCCTTCCGCTCAGCAAGCCTATCGTTATCTACACCTTGCTCACGGCTTTCATGGGCCCATGGGCTGACTTCGTATTCGCAAAATACATCGCTTTCAATACTTCTTCAGGCATGAACGTCGCGGTGGGACTTCAATCTTTGATTTCGACGAATGCTGGCGTTTCAGCCAATTACACAATTTTCTGCGCTGGCGGTGTCATAGTAGCGATTCCAATCACGATTCTCTTCATGTGCTTGCAGAAATATTATGTCGAAGGTGTCACTGGTGGCGCCGTCAAAGGATAGGAGATACAAACAATGGCAGAAGTTAAACTCACAAACGTCAAAAAAATCTATCAAGGCGGCGTCGTGGCCGTCCACGATTTCAATCTCGATATCGCCGATAAGGAATTCGTCGTCTTCGTCGGCCCGTCGGGATGCGGGAAATCGACAACTCTCCGCATGGTCGCGGGCTTAGAGGAAATCAGCGAAGGCACGGTTGAGATCGATGGCGAGGTCGTCAATGACCTTCAGCCAAAGGATCGTCACATCTCGATGGTCTTCCAGAATTACGCCCTTTACCCTCATCTAACCGTTTTCGAGAACATGGCTTTCCCTCTCCGCCTCATCCGTCCGAAGATGAGCCAAGAGGAAATCTATAACCGCGTCACCAATGCGGCTGAGATCTTGGGCATCACGCCTTATCTCACCCGTAAGCCAAAGGCCCTCTCTGGAGGCCAAAGGCAGCGTGTTGCCATCGGACGCGCGATGGTCAAAGACTGCAAAGTGTTCCTCATGGACGAGCCTCTTTCTAACTTAGACGCGAAGCTCCGTAACCAAATGCGCGCTGAGATCATTCTCTTAAGAAAGAAGATTCAGACAACCTTCATTTACGTTACTCACGATCAGACCGAGGCTATGACCCTTGGCGACCGCATCGTCATCATGAAGGATGGCTTCATTCAGCAAGTCGGCACGCCGCATGAAGTCTTCGATACCCCGAAGAACCTCTTCGTCGCCGAATTCATCGGCGCCCCGAAGATGAATACTTTCCCCGCCACTTTAACGTATGAAGACGGGAAGTATTACGCTTCCGCTTTCGGCGGCAAGCTTGAAGTCACCGGCGATAAAGCCAAACTCCTCAAAGAGAATGTCGGCGAAATCGCTGAAGGCAAAGAGATTATCCTTGGCGTCCGCCCAGAGCATATCGTTTTGGCGAAGAAAGCCGCCGCCGATACAATCCACGTGACGATTCAAGTCAATGAGATGATGGGCAGCGAGCTTCATCTCCACGTCCTTACGGATGACGGCAGCCAGCTCATCGTCCGCGTGCCAACGATCCAACTCACCGACAAAGAGAGGGATTCGATGGTCGCTGGGCAAGAGCTTAACCTCACCTTCGAAGGCAAAGTCATGCAGTTCTTCGATAAAGATTCGCAAGTATCTCTTATCAATCATTAAGAGGAAGATGGGGCGCTTGCTGGCGCCCCATTCTTTCTTTTGGGCGTTTATTATTCATCGTGAGAGTAAGCGCCTTGTCTATATTCATAAATAGGGAGCATTACATGAAAAACAGATTTATCTTTCCTCTCGTTTTATCCTCGCTTCTTCTTTTAGGATGCGCAGGGGAGACCGGCGATTCGTCGGCCACTTCCTCATCTTCCTCATCTTCCTCATCTAGCAGCAGTTCTTCGGTTGCGGATGAAGATGATAGGGTGATGGACCGCAATGACGGTACGGCTTTGGAATATACGGATGTCGCTACGCCATATGCTGTCGGTTCGAAGACGAATTCGAATGAATATGATTATGAGAATATCTATGTCAATCAGCCAACGAATGAGCTTGCCGATGATTTCGCTTTCGGCGTCGACTGCTCATCGCTATATGACGTCGAGAGATTCGGCGGAAGGTTCTACGATGAAGACGGCAAAGAAGAGGATGTGTTCAAGATCCTGAAAGAGGGCGGGGCCAATTATGCCCGTTTCCGCCTTTGGGTCGATCCTTTCGACAAAGACGGCAATTCCTATGGCGGAGGGATCAACGACATATCCACCGATATATATTTGGCAAAACGTGCCCAAGCGGCTGGATTAAAGATCCTCATCAATTTCCATTACAGCGATTCCTGGGCCGATCCTTCAAAGCAATGGGCCCCGAAAGACTGGATGAGCCTTTCTGCAAGCGGGAAGCCGCAAGTCAATGAGAGGACGCAATATAAGCGCGTGGGCGATTTCACCGGCCATGCCTTGAATGCCTTCAAAAACGCCGGAGTCACCGTGAACGCCGTCCAAATCGGCAACGAGACCAATAACGGGATGGCTGGGGCAACAAGCGCGACGAGCAAATTCTTCGCCGATATGATCTCTAGCGGCGTCGCGACCGCCAAATCCGTTTTCAAAGACGTGAAGACCATTGTCCACTTGACCAATGTAACCAATCCTTCAAGCGTCTATAAAGTCTATGACAACCTCAAAAAGCGCGAAGTCGATTGGGATGTCTGCGGATTTTCTTATTATCCATATTGGCATGGTGGGAGAGACAATCTCCAAACCGTCATGAACAAGTGCGCCGAGACATATGATAAAGAAGTCATGATCGTTGAGACCGCCTGGGGCTATACCGATACGGGCGCGCAGTTCTGCAACAATCAATTCTCCAGCGAAAAGTTCGGTTTGGCGGGTGGCTATACCACTGGCGCTCAAGGCCAAGCGACGGAATTGTCCGATCTCGTCGACTGCTTGAGCAAAGTCCCGGATCAAAAAGGAACGGGCTTATTCTATTGGGAACCGGCGTGGCTTCCTCTTGAAGGCAGCGGCTGGGTCAGCAAATACGGAGCCTATTACAATGACTATGGATGCGATGCCACGAAAGCTTCTGAACTGACTTCTTATACCGATTCCTATTGCTATAGCTCATGGGCCAATCAGGCTTTATTCGATTACACTGGCAAAGCCCTTCCTTCTTATAAAACCTACAAGCATATCGTGGATGGCGATAAAACCATCGAGGTGAAAAAGATTGGCTTGGTGAAAAAGGAATTTGAAGCTGAGTATAATCTGGGCAATGACGAGAATTCCATTCCGACAACCGGCCAAATAATCACGAATATCGGTAGCTACGTAAGCAAAACAATCGCATGGGATGAAAATGAAATGGCTACCATTAAAAATGGCGGTGAAAGAACTATCATGCTTCATGGCACTCTCGATGGAGACTCGGTAACCTGTTCCGTTCGCGTTTTCAAGAATTACGTTCAAGACAGCTCTTTCGAAAACCAAAAAACCAACCAAGGAGGCAGCGCCGAAGAATTCGAAGTCACCGAGCCTTGGAATCTCGAAGCATCTACGAGCGAAGTACACGTTAGGAGCAAAAACGAAGGTAACAGAACCGGAAGCAAATATTTCCATTGGTATTCAACAGCTTCTTTCACTTTCTCTTTATCGCAAAAATTGAGCAGCATCCCAGCTGGCACCTATGCTTTGACTACTTATGCCATCTGCAGCAAGCTCACTGAAAAAGGCGGATACACGAAAATGGATCTTTGGTACCAAATCGGAAGCGGAGAAAAGAAAGCGGTTTCAATGCTCAATAAATGCGAAGGTCATGACGCTGGTTTGGTAGAATGGTCAATCGCCTATATCGACTTGACTTCCACAAGCGATGTCACCATTGGGCTTGATGGTGCAGGCGGTGCCGAATCATGGGGGCACAATGACGACTGGAGTTTCGCAAGAAGCGCCTAAAAACAAGGAGAGAATATGGAGAATAAGTTCGTACTTACTCTTATCGACCGGCCCGAGATGGCGCCGGAATACGCTCAGAAGACGACGCAAAGCGGAAAGAGCGACGATTTGACCTCAAGCGCCTTGCTCGATGAGTCATTATCGATTTTCATCTTCCAGCAAGAAGAGGCGCATAAGCGCGGCCTCAAGACGACGATCGAGATGACTTATGCCTCGCTTTTCAGCGATCTCGTCGTTGAACTCGCCAAAAGGGACCATGAGAAGTATGGCGATGAAATCGCTCTTACCTTATTGGGTCTTCCATGCGAGCAGTTCTACGACAAATACAAAACCAAGGATTTCTGCATTTGGATGTTCTCGAATGAAGACAAAGAGAAGATCGTCGATGACGTCTTTGGCCTTTTCTACGAGAAATTCGGCTTCTATCCCGAATCCACCGGCTCCTACTATATGGATGCCTACACCATCAATTACATCAAGAAGAAGTATCCGATGGTCAAGTGCGCGATCGCTACTTGCTGGGAAGAGGGCGTGAAGTGCTATCACACCACCAATAACAGCTGGTATACCTTCATCGATGGCGGCCCATGGGCCCCATGGATCCCTTCGAAGGTCAATAGCTGTCTTCCCGCCGATAGTGAGTCCGATGACTCTGGCATTGTCGCCATCCCTCATCTTTCGCGTGATCTCATGGCTTGCTTCGACGGCAATGGCTCGAATTTCGGCACCCATCCGCAGAACGTTCTCCGCGGCATGATTTACCAAGATAACGAGCTTCCTTATTTCTTCAATCTCGTGGATATGTACCGCGAGCAAGGCAAATACAATAATGGCCATTCCTACAACATGATGTTCGTAGGCCCAGGCTGGCTAAACAAAGCTGGGAGATGGGAACAGCCTTATGAGCTCCTCCGTAAATCCTATTGCGATGGGCTCGATTATTATGCCAAGCTCAAGAAGGAGGAAAAGCTCGTCGATATGACGATGAGTGAATATGCTTCCTATTATAGAGAGGAGCATCCTTCCTATATGGAGCCGGAAGTGGCTTTATGGAAAGACGTCCTCTACGGGTCAGATAAGCAATATTTCTGGTATTACGATCCCTTCATGCGCGCTTGCCTCGACTTCAATCAGGGCGGGGCGATGATTTGCCTTAACCCGTATGTGGCAAAGCTTGACCTCCCAGTCGGCATTGGGACGGGAAATGCCTACAATTGCTCCTATCCTTACATCATCCAAGCCAACTATAGAGCCGGTTTCTTCACCCATTACGCGGGGCAAGGGACGCTTAAAAGCTGCGTGATCAAGCGCAATAACGAGGAAGTCGATTTGGCGCTTGAAAGGACGATGGCCACATATAGCAAAGTAGGCGAGGACATCCTTCTCACCACGAACGAATTCGATGTGGCTTTTAGCGATATCACCGTCAAAATGCGCTCGAAATACCTCTTCAAGAAGGGGACGGGCGAAATTGTGACGAAGAGAGAAATCCTTTCTCCGCTCGATGAAGTAGGCATCGAAATCGAGGATTATCTCGTCGGATGCTATGGCATCGACGAATATAGCGATGATATGACTGGCATCACCCTTGAAACGGAAGGGGAGAAGAAAGAAAGCCTTTCTTACGCCTATAAGATGCGCAATATCGAAAACGATGAGAGCACCGCTAGAGCGATTATCCCGCAAATCCGCACGATTGTGGAGATGGGGAGCTACGATGAAGACTACAAAGGAAGGGTCGAGGAAGGCATCGCCTTCTCACCGATGTTCCGCTTAAGCGTGAAAAAGAGATTCACGAGGGAAGGAGAGTTCGTTTCATGGCTCAAAGTAAAAAAGGAAAACTGAATTACCGTTGCCCGCAGTGCTTCATGCGCGATATCGACATCGATATGTTCTACGATGAAGATAAACATGAATATTACTGCATCCGCTGCTGCTACCACGGAGATGAAGCGAAAGTCAAAGAGTGGAACGAGATGATCAAACTCAAATACGGCCACATCGCTGACCGCATCAGCTCGCTCAACGCCGACAATGAGCCGATTTCCTGGCACCCGTACAAAAAAGGAGAGCTTTGATGTTTTTAGGCCTTGATGCATCAACCCAACTCGAGGTCGATGCGAAAAACCCTCATTATTTTTATAAGGGCAAAGAGATCGATCCATGGGAATTCCTTTTTAGCCATAATGGCGTGAAAAGCATGCGCCTCCGCTTATGGGTCGACCCATATGATGAAAACGGGCATAAATATGGTGGGGGAACGGTCGATTTGCCTTCCTTTATCAAACTCGCCAAAAGAGCGGAAGCGATAGGCTATAGCGTCCTTCTCGACATCCATTACAGCGATTTCTGGTGCGATCCAGGAAAGCAGCTTCTCCCCAAAAGCTGGAGAGGGCTATCTCTAGATGAGGTATGCGCGAAGATGCGTGAATACACCATCTCGACCATCAATAAGATCAAAGCCGAAGGGATCAAACTCCCTTATATCCAAATAGGGAACGAGATAACCAATGGCATGCTTTGGCCGCTCGGCAAGCTTGAGGATAATCCTGATGGCGGAGTCCGCTTAGGCTACGACAACCTTGCGAAATTGCTCAAAGCGGGTATTGCAGGCGCGCGTGAAGCCGCTCCAGAAAGCAAGCTCATCATCCATTTGGAGAGGAGTTATGACAAGGAACGCCACGAGGAATTCTATCGCGAAATTATCTCTCGTGGGGTCGACTTCGACATCATTGGCTTATCTTATTACCCGTATTGGCACGGCACTTTCCCGATGCTATTCGACAACGTGAGGAATCTCAAAGAGAAGTTCCACAAGCCTATTTGGATTGTGGAAACAGGATACGGATTCACCATGGCTCCTTTCGTTTCAAACGGGAATTACGGGGATAATCTCATCTCCGAGGACTTCTTCAAGCAAGAAGGCGTCTATCAGCCTTATCCCTTAACTTATGATGGGCAAAAGGAATTCATCGCCACTTTGATCAAAAAAGCCAAAGAGCATGGCATTGAAGCCATCTACTACTGGGAACCCCTTTGGCTCCCGCTTGATGGTCTTGAGTGGGCCTCAAAAGAAGGGGAAACATATACTGGGGAAACGAGTAAGCCGACACATAACGAATGGGCCAATCAGTGTTTGTTCGATTATGAAGGCAATGCCACGCCAGCATTAGACGAATACAAAATCTGAAGCGTTGATAAGCAAGATGGATCGCTGCCGGAAAATGGCAGCGATTTCTTTTTGATAGCAAAAGAGAAAAGCCACGATTTGGTTTCTTTTTCTTAAGAGGTAAGGCTTCTTTCTTATGTGCTACAATATAACAAAGGAGGTCGCGCCTATGTCCCTTTATCTCAATGTCGGCAACGAATCGTTCATCGAATGCGTCAATGACGATATCTTCATCGACAAATCGCTCCTCATTGCCAAAACCAATTCTTTTTTCAGCAAGACATCATCGAAATTCATGTGCGTGACCCGCCCACGCCGCTTCGGGAAGACCATGGCCCTCTCCTTATTGAACGCCTATTACTCCAAAGGCTGCGACTCAAAGGAGCTGTTCAAGGGCCTCAAGA
>CAVKAR010000025.1:0-22111 GCA_963654425.1 Lachnospiraceae bacterium | reverse complement strand
GAGAAGCAGCGGAAATGGGCGCTCAGCCCAAAAGGCTACGACTGCGAGTTCGACCCGTCAGGCGAGCTGGTCTACAAAAGGAAATCATGGGTAGACGGCGAGGCCTCGATCCGCGTGACGAACGCGGAGGGGAAGAAGGTCGACGTGACGCTGAGGCAGAAGCAGATCGTCATCTGGTCGAGGGATTTCGCCGAGAAGCAGCGCAGGGAGAGGGCCAAGCTGATAGCCAAGGCGATGGCCTTCATCAGGTCGCCGAAGGACTACACGAGGGCGAAGGTCGGCGATTCGGCCGCCTACGTCAAGTTCGCGACGTTCGGCAAGGACGGCAATTTCGTTGAGGACGCGAAGTCGGTGCCATGTCTCGACGAGGAAGCCATCAAGAGGCAGAGCGAGCTGGACGGGTACTTCATGGTCGTGAGCTCGGAGACGAAGATGAGCGACGAGAAGATACTCGCCGCATACTCCGCCCAGAAGGGGCAGGAGAGGAATTTCCGGGTCAACAAGACGTACCTCAAGATCCGGCCGGCCTACGTGAGCCGCGAGGAGAGGATAAAATGCCACGTCCTCGTCTGCTACCTCACGAACCTCATCCTGAGGATCATAGAGAAGAAAGTGCTCAAGGGCGCCGTGCCGATCGAGCGCATCATAAGCGACCTCCGCGAATACGAGGGGGCCCTCATCGCGCCGAACACGTACTTCATGTTCAAATACAACGAGACGACGAAGCTGCTTGCCGAGAAAGGGAAGGGCAACGCGAGATTGGAGACGCAGAGCCTGTCAGGGATAAAAAAACTTTTCAAAGGATACTGATTATACAACGCCATTATACAACAGGCGGCGAGCAAAAAAGCCCGACAGCGCGGGCTTTTTTACGTTTTTGTGTTCGTTTTATGTGCAAAAGTCCGGTAACGTGATCTGCGATGGATCGATGCATAACTGCATATGCTGAAGAAATTCGCGTTTCGCTTTCACCCAATTGTGGAATCAATCAGCATTTTGTGTTTTAAAAAAGGCGATGGCAGCGCCGCTTTTTAGAATCGTATTCCAAATTTTACTAAACTTAGTATTTTTTGGAGTTTGTGATATGATGGTTGCATGATATACAAAAGAAGCATCCTCCCACAAGTCATCCAAACCGTGAATGAATACCCAATAACACTAATTACAGGAGCAAGGCAAGTAGGGAAAACGACCTTGGTCACTTATTTCGAGGAGAACTGCGGCTACAAGTATCTCACCTTTGATAACTCAGATCTTTTAAAAGAAGCCTTATCTTCCCCAAAGGATTTCATATCCAAATATGGCGATCATCTCATTTTGGATGAGGTTCAAAAAGCTAAAGAACTTTTCCCGGAGATTGAATTCGCCGTCAACGAGGTTCGAAGGAAAAAAGGTTCCCAAGAAGCGAATGGGATGTATATTCTGACTGGCTCCCAAAAATTCGATTTGATGAATAAAATCAGCGAATCAATGTCAGGAAGGGTCGGCATCATTGAGATGCCGCCACTTAGCCAAGCGGAGATAAGAGGATGGAAGGAAACGCCTTTTTCCGCCGATAATGAAAAACTCTTCGGCCTTTCGAATAATAGAGAGCTCATTTTGGATGATCTTTACGCCTCAATCGTAAGGGGTTTTTATCCGGCAAGATGGGAAATCGAGGGGAAGCCAATCAAGAACTATTACGCGAACTACGTGAAGACCTATATTGAGAAAGACGTCATGCGTCTGGTTAATTTGGCCGACAAGCTCAAATTCGAGAATTTTTTGAGGGCGATCGCGGGGCTGACAGGGGAGGAATTCGTTGCGAGCAACATATCGAAAGTCGTCGGAATCGATGACAAGACAGTCGCAAGCTGGCTAAGCATCGTGCTGACTGGCGATTTAATCAGCTTGCTGCCGCCCTATAACGAGAGTTCAATCAACAAAAGAATCGTAAAAAGGAGCAAACTTTATTTTTGCGACACCGGCTTAGCCTGTTACCTCCTCGGCATTGACACGCCAATGACTTTGGCCATGTCGCCTTTCAAAGGAAGGATCGTCGAGACATATATCCATAATGAAATCCGAAAGTCCTATCTCAATGAGAACAAGGATTGGGGCGGGGCCTTTTATAGAGACAATAACCAGAATGAGATAGATCTGATTCTCCTTCAGGATGGGAAGCTGAGCTTCATCGAGTGCAAAGCCGGCAAGAATTTTGGAACGAGCGCAATCAAAGGATTCTCCAAGCTTTCCAAAACGAGTTACGATATTAAAGGTGAATGCCTAATCTGCACGAGCGACGAGCCTTATAAAATATCGCCTAATATTTATGCCTTCCCGATTCGTTGCATTTAGGTTTTTATAAAAAACAGTCAGTTATTCATGATTTAAAAACGCGATAAACGCTGCGTTTTTCCAACAATAACTCCAAATTTTACTAAACTTAGTATTTTTTGGATTTCTTTTGCTAAGCTTAAGAAATGCGCGGTTAAGGCGCGCAAAAGGGCAAGCGATAGGTATGCTGATGCATTTTGGATAAGCGACTATTGACCGCTTTTAGCTCCCGTGGTGTTCATTTCCGCTAGTTAAGTTTTGGACTTCGTCGATGAAAAGATTCTTCATCTTACTTGTGGCCCTTAGATTCGATTGCGCCTTGAGCCGATCGTTGTCTTGATATCTTCATATCCCTTGGAACTGAAATTCGAATAGATAGCCCGGCAATCTCTTACGTGAGATCTTTTATCCTTTTTGCAATTATCTGCGTGAGACTTGATTCCCCATATACCCTGACGCCGGTTATGACTTTGATTAGATCGTCGGCATCATAGAAGCCACGGATCTTCTTGAGATAGTTTTCTCTGAAATACATTTGCATATCTTTACCCTTAAGCAATTACACCAAAGAGGCAATTTTAGCCGCTTTTTTTGAGCGATATAGGTGCTTGCGTGGTGATTTCAATCAGGGAATAACGGCAACGCACTTCCTTTTCATCAACAGAGCAACAAGAAGGATACGGTTTTGAGATTCCGATCCTTGCAAGCGGTGGTCTTGTAACATTAAGAGGCACGATTATTATTTACTCGTGAGTTAATAACTCTGGAGTTAATAATGCGTTCATCGGAAGGAGGAAGATCTGAAAACGCTAAACGAGAGATATTGCGGAGACAAAAAGGAATTCGGCGTTGTTTACGGGAGACGAAGGATCGGAAAGACCGCATTGCTAAGCGAGTTCGCTGAGGGCAAGAGCTGCGTTTTATTCCAGGCGAAAAGAGACAGCGCCTATGGGAATCTGTGCTCCTTCTCCTACCTTCTCGACAAGACCCTTGGGTTGCCTTTGAATTACGTCTTCGCTAGCTACGAGGAAGCCTTCGACTCTTTGAGGGAACGTACGAAAGGGGGGAGATTTCTTCTCATCATTGACGAGTATCCCTACATCCTTGAGCAGGAACCATCCTTTTCCTCAACCATACAAGAACTCTACGACCGTTCTGGCGATAACCTCTTCCTCATCCTTTCGGGGAGCGACGTTTCCTTTCTCAAGGAGGAGATCGAAAATCACGACTCGCCCCTCTACAAAAGGCGCACATTCGAGATGAGAGTGAAGAAACTCTCCTTCATTGAGGCTATGGCCTTTCTCGCCGACTTGTCGGTAAAAACGCGCTGCGATTACCTATCTCTTTTCGGCCCATACCCCTATTACCTCGCCTCAATTGATCACAAACTCTCCTTCGCGAGCAACGTCAAAAGGCTCCTCTTCGATCAGTATGGGCCATTTTTCTCTTTGCCCGACCAGCTCCTCTCCAATTCGACGAAGGTGCAAGACGTATATAACGCGATACTCCTCGCGATTTCGCACCGGAGGAGGAGCGTCAAGGAGATTTCCCTTTACATTCGTGAGGAGGAGGCTAAAGTCTCCAAATACCTCTCGACTTTGCTCAAGAGCGAGATCGTTGAGAGACGCACTGCTTTCATGGGCAGTCAGAAGACTGCCTACTACGAGATAAGCGACAGCCTTCTTCGGTTTTATTTCCAGTTCGTTTTCCAAGAGCAAGAGAGAATCCGCTATAACGGAGAAATCGTCTATAAGGAAAACGAAGATAAGATCAATGGCTTCATCTGCCACGGCTTTGAGGGTGTCTGCTCTCTTTACCTCGAGGAGCTGAACCGAAAAGGTGAACTCGGGACCGTCTTCCCTCAAACAAAGAACTTTAGGGCAGACAAGTCGAAACTTGGCCGTTCAATCGAGATTGACGGCCTTTCCGAGGCCAATGGGTCTTTGCTCGTCATGGAGTGCAAATACGGGAACTGCAGATTCGACAAGGCGATGCTTAATCATCTTAAGGAAAGCGCAAGCATTTTTTCTGACGATCTCAAGCGTCTTTACTGCGTGTTTTCAAGGTCAGGGTTCGAAGACGATCTAAAGGAAGGCGATGATCTCAAACTATTCGATTTGGATAAGATGTTTGGGAAAGACCGGTAAACTTGTTTGGCTTGTTCACTCAAGGTGGTGCGAAAAGTGGTTGCGTGTTTGGTATGGGCGGTAAAACAAAAAGGTTGAGGTATTGACCGGTGCGATGAAGGCACATAATCTACGCCTTCTGATGTCACAGTTATGGCCTTGATAATGTCGTGGGTGTGGTAGAAGACACTGATTTTTCAGACATATCTCACACTTGTTGACTTTCATGGGACGGCCTCCCTTCTATAAAGGAAAGCTTATTGGATTTTGCGTTTATGAATTACCTTTTTGATTTTTCTTTGTTTTGCGTCGCAATAGGCGGCATCTTCGCAAAGGAAGATCGTTTGTGCATGATGATGAGACAAAGAGATAACATCAGGAGATTGTGCAATCGCTAATTCGCTTCATCGCAATCAATTGGTAGACAAACTGGTAGATGAGCGGTAGATAAACTGATAGATAATTTACAAAAATCAGCGCGCTTGGAGATCGGCGAAGACAAGACTTGTCTTGAATGAAAAAAGCCGGCGTTTTGCCAGCCTTTTGATTTCGATGGTGCACTAGACAGGACTTGAACCTGCACGGAGTTACCCAATAGATCCTAAGTCTATCGCGTATACCAATTTCGCCACTAGTGCATACATGTGTTTTGCGGGCGAATGGAAGGGTTTGGGAAATGCTACCCGCCTTTCCATCTCATCCGCGGCCCGCTTATTATAAGCGCCTTGCGATTAAGACAAAAGCACGAATGCGTCTTTTGAGACAACCGATGCAACGCTTCGATTATCTAAAAAGAATACGGCAAGGACCTAATTCCATTTGCCGATGCACTAGAAGAATTCGCGACGCAAATAGTAAAGGATAGCAAAGGATAGTAAAACTTTTTCGAAATAGTAAAAGATAGTAAAGAATAGTAAAAGTTAGTAAAACGTTTATAGAAATATCTGTTTGGGGCAGCGCTAAGAAATATGACCTACAAGAGCGACACCGATAACGGAAGGCAGACCGACATTCGTTTTGACTTTGTGGAAGGAATTTGCTCTCGACAATCTTTCTTAAAGCGATATCAAAGGACATCACTTTCTCTTTTTTAGGGCCGCCAAGTCGGAGCTGCGGCCATTCGCCTTCATTCTTTTGTAATTCTCGTTGAGCGCCTTTTCGTATTGCGAGCGCGATAGATCATTCGGCTTATAGAATTGAGCGTTTTTCAGATATTCCGGCAAATATTGGATCTTTTCCCACAAATCAGGGCGATCGTAGGGGTATTTGTCCTCTTCCGCCATATTGATGGGCGTGAGCTTCAGATAATCCTGAACGAAGAACGGCTTGCTTTTGGCTAGCTCAATCGTCTCTTCGATTGAAATGGTGGAGGCTTTCGATTTCGGTGATAAGGCGAGCTCGGTAACGGTGAAGCCAAGAGGAATGATGGCTTCGGGGAAACCGATTTTCTCAGCGGCTTCAAGGGCGAGTTGGCAGCGCATCACCGCGCTTGGATTGGCTAAACCGATATCTTCATAAGCCGTCACGAGCAGTCTCCGCTTGATGGAATCGAGGTCCCCGGCGATGCATAGGCGCGATAAATAATATAAAGCTGCATCGGCATCGCTCCCGCGGATGCTTTTTTGGAGAGCCGAGACCGAGTCATAGTGCTCCTCTTCGTCTTTATCCATCGCATAATTGGGGACGCGCTCGATGCCCTCTAGCTCTTTTTCGCCAATCAAAGAGCCTTTGTCGAATTGGATTGAGGCAGCCTCTAGCATGTTGAGGGCGAAGCGGAGATCGCCACCCGACAGTTTAGCGATATATCGATAGCCGCCTTCATCGATATTCAGGCAATTATTGAGTCCGTTTTCACTAGTGAGGGCGCGTTTTAAGCCATCGATTATCTCTTCCTCTTTCAAAGGCTTTATCTCATATATGCGGCAACGGCTCCTAATTGCGCGATTGATGGAAATATACGGATTGGCGGTGGTTGCGCCAATCAAAAAGAAAGTGCCATTCTCCACATATGGCAAAAGGAGGTCTTGTTTGCTCTTGTCTAGCCTATGCACCTCATCGATGATGATGATGGCATGGCCGAATAATTTGGCGTCTTCGATTGCCTGCTGCATTTCCTTTTTGTCGGTGGTGACGGCGTTTAAAAGGGCATAATGCATACCCATTGATTTGGCGTAGGCTATCGCGATGGTTGTTTTCCCCGTTCCAGGAGGCCCGAAGAAAATGAAGGACATCGGGGCTTTTTTCTCGATGGAGCGGCGCAAAAACCCGTCAGGGCCGACGAGTTCTTTTTGGCCGATGACCTCATCTATCGATTTCGGTCGCACGCGGAAGGCTAAAGGGTCAAGCATGGCTTTTATTATATAGCAATCGCTCTTTTTCGCTTAAGAAAAGGTGACGGCTGCAATCAATCGCGCAGCCGGTTGATTGGAATAATGTATATGCCTTCCTTGCTCACATAACTTGCGCCATGACTAGTTAGAACAAGCATAAATTTGGGTGGATTTTTCCCAGCGTCGAGGGCGACTTGCCGGAACGACAGCAGTGATTTTATGCCCTTATCGATGTTGTTCTCGCTCGCTATTTTTATTTCAATCGCGCCATAATCGCCATTTTCCAGTTCGATTATGGCATCGACTTCGCGACCAGCGCTGTCGCGGTAATGCTTGAGGCTTGCGCCCAAAGAAGAAGCGTAAATGCTTAAATCCCTAATGGCCATGTCCTCGAAGAAAAAACCGAAAGAATGTAAGTCGAAGAGCAGATCGCTCGGTTTTATCCCTAAACAGGAAGTTGCGATCGACGTGTCGTAGAAATGGTGCGTTGGGCTTACTCTGGTGACTACGGAGGAACGCAACGCGAAATTCATTGAAGGCATTTCGTAGATAAGGAAGAGGTCTTGAAGCATTTTTTTGTATTTTTTGAAGGTGTCTTCGCTCAAAGCAGCCCTTAAGCCAGATGCCTTTATGTCTTGCATCATTCTTGAGCATTTGGCCTCACTAGAGATGTTTCGCGCATATTCTTTAAGGATCATTATGAGTAGCTCTATATCGGCGTTTCCCAAAAAAGATGCGAATTCGTCGCTCTCGTTTTCAATGCGGAAGAGACCGTTATAGTAATTTTTGGTGACGTTTATCGCGTATTCTCTTTCGGCTTTGACCGATATTGGCCAACCGCCGCGGCAAAGGCAAAAAGCGATATCCGCCAAATTGACCGGATTTGAGTATTCCGATTCCGTTTTGCTCGTATCGAAGCCGCTTTCGAAAAGCTGCCTCAACGAAAATAACCCATTCGATTCGCCGGATTCAAACAAAGACATCGGCCGCATCGTCAGCGTTGCGATTCTTCCAGCGCCAGAGTGTTGGATTTTATCCTTGTTCGCTGGCGTCGTTGAGCCCGTCAGCATATATTTGCCGAATACATATTGCTTATCCAAGTCATCGCGGATGAGATTCCATATTTCAGGAACCTTTTGCCATTCATCTATGAGGTGCGGCTTTTCGCCAAGGAGGGCAAGGGCTGGGTTAGAAGAATAGAGAGCGATATCTTTGTTTGTTTTCAACGCAACTTTTGAGGAAGCAAGCCGGTCGCACAAATAACTCTTTCCCGCAAATTTCGGCCCTTGAACCAAGACGCATCCAGATGAATGCAATGCGAGGGCTAGCTCTTTTTCGGCAAGTCTAGGGATGTATTGATCGTCTGTGTTTATTTTCTTTTTACCCATGCCAAATGTTTCGCTCATTGTCTATGCCTCCTGTTTTCAATGCTTGTTGTTTTGATTCACCTCCCCTAAATTTTATGCAATTAGGCAAAATGAAACAAGTGTGTTAGGCAAAATGAAACAAGCGCATTAGGCAAAATGAAACTCTTTGTCTTAAAAAGCCCTGGAGTTCGCAATATAGCGGCATCTATAAACGAACTTCAGAGAAAAACGCTTTCAACAAGATCTTTGTCTGTTTTTCAAAGCTGAAAGGAATGCCGGAAAAGATTGATAGGGCTGATCGCATTGCCATTTCCGAAAAATCAGTGTTATATGGCTATCGGTTCGGAAATAATCCAAAACTCCACTTGCCTTTTCGAAGAATTTTCAGTGAAGTTTTCAGTGAAATTTACTGTGAAATTTACTGTGAAATTGCCAATTTATTATCTCCGATCGAATCCGTGCTTTCGCCGACGCTTCTTTGAAGTCGTGTTGCATAACGTAGCTCAAATCGCCCGTTTGCTTAAGCAACACCTGCGCCCCTTATACGCTTTTCAGAAGAATTACACACTTCTTATACACTTTTAAGAAAATTATACGCTTCTTATACACTTTTGCTGTCGATTCTAGTCAATCCATCATTGCTGGTCTTATTTGTTGGCAAAGAAAAAAGGCTGAGTCAATCGCAACAATTATGCCTTTTTAGAAAATACGCATTAAAGAAAGTTGGTTGAGAGATGCCGCCATAAAACGGCTTTACTTTTGCGATATGCATATGCTAACGGCAAATTTGAATAAGAACCATATTTTTGTCGATGAAGTTCAAATAGAAAATCATCCTAAGGCGTTTATATACTTTGGAAGGAGCGCTCACGAGCGCATGCGCATAAGCGTGTGCGCGATAAATAATGAGGATAGGGAGAATGAAGATAGCCTTATATTGGATTTTTCTTTCTCTAGCCTCTAGACTTTGCTCATGGAAAAACTGAAAGACACAATAACTATCGCCCCCTTAGGCAAGCGCATGGGGGCCATCATCCTCGATTTCGTGATGCTGTTCGCTTGCTATATCACCCTTTTATATACGCTGGGGACTGGCGTTTTGTCTGAAAAGACCGGAGCGAAGCAAGATACGCTCGATTTCTTCGATTATGCGGTTTCTTCGCGCATTTACGAATACACCAACGACAGCAAGGCCGCGATTCAGATCGCCGGCACCAATCAATATGCCGCTCTTTCGAGCGCAGGTGAGGAAACGCCAGCCGTTTATCCTTATTATTATGAGGCGGCGGAATATTTTTTCTCCTCTTTCTGCTTAAATGATAGCCGCATCGAAAAAAGCGATGATGCTACTTACGGCAAGGAGTATTTCTTCGAGACCGTCCTCAAGCTCCCGAAGAAAGAGACGGTCGTTTCTTTGAGCAAAGAGGCTATCGAAAGCGACGAGAGCAAACTATATGGCGATAGCGCTTATTACCGTTACGCCGTATCTAGCGAAGGGCTTGCCGATGCTTCTTCCGTCGTCCTCCAAAACAAATACCAGGAAATCCTTGCGGGCGATGATGAGACGAAAAAGAGCTCGCTAATAAGCAAGCTCAATTCCTATTTCTATGGCGATAGCGATTCCATCTTTGTTGCTGCGAGCAACATTTTGACGAGCCAATCCTATTACAAGAATCTGAGCAAGCATTCGCAACTCGTCAACTGGGCGATAAGGGCGATATGCTACTTGCCTTTCTCCTTCGCCTTTTTCTTCTTGATCCCCTTGCTTAGCAAAAACGGGCAGAGCCTAGGGAAGATGATCACCGGTATTTGCCTCGTGGGCAATGACGGCTACCAGGTGAAAATGAAAAACAAGCTCATCAGGGGCGCCTTTATGTTCGTTCTTGCCTCAGTTTACGTCATCGCTCCTTTATCGACCGTTTATCTCATCTTCGCCCTCTTCTTGGTGATGATGGTGGATTACATCATCACTTTGAGCGCCAAAAACGAATACCGTTTAGCGCTTGAGGATAGGCTTGCTAAGACGGTGGTCATCGATAAAAAGAAGAGCGACATTTATCCAGATGCCTCCTTTGAGGAAGGCTCGCTTTCCAAAGAAGGGGCGAAGGAAATCAAAAACAAAGCCGATGAAGAACCAATCGAGGTCCTCGACATGGATTCGATAAGCAAAGCCAGAGAAGAGGCGCATGGGGGAGAAGAAGGAAAAGAGAAATAACCTATCGCCTTCATATGCTTTAGAATTAGTCGATGGAAAAAGAAGTCTTATCATCGCCTTTCAAAAACTATAAAATCGCCAGCGCGAAGAAGGTGTTTTTGGGCGCTTTATGCGATTATGGGTCGATCTTCGTTTTGACGATGCTGCTTTTTTTATCCGCCGTCCTTCCGCTTTTCAGCGCTCTGCCTTCGACAAAAGCCAGCAAAGAGACCGTCGAAAAAGAAACGATCGCTTTGAAAGAGACGGTGAGCGAAAGCCGACTTCAAACTTACGATGAAGAAAGCGGAGAGCTGTCTTCGCTCACTTCTTTGGCAAAGGATTACATCACGCGCCTTGCGAAAACATCTTATTTTTTGAACGGAGAGCCCTTCCCTATCAGTAACACCGAGTCGAGCGAAGTCAGTGAAAGCGACACTTTCCTCGCTGATGATTCCTATAGTGGAGACAGAATCTCTTATTATTATTATCTCTTCAAAGCCGAACACTCTTCGCTCAGCTCTTACATCTACGATTCAATCGATTATGAGACTGATAAGGATAGCTACTTATATTTGAAAGCCTTTGGCTATGAAAAAAGCGAATATTTTTCTTTTTTCGAGGAAAAGACCCCTGATTTGCCGAAATATCAGCAGCTTAATATCGCAAAGGCCAAAAACGTGGCCGAATATCTGATTTATGGCGATACAGGCGGCCTCAGCGTATATATATCCTTGCAAAAAGCCTATTTATCGGCTTCCGATATCTTCATTAAAGAAGTGGAAAGCAAGTATGAGCCATACCTTCTTCATGAAGCCTCTTTCGAGAAAGCGTACCAACGATATTGCTTAGGCTATGTCTTATCTGCCGTTTTCGCATATGGCATTTCTCTTGCCGTTCTTGAGCTTTTTCCGCTTGTGAGCAAAAGGAAGACGACGCTTGGCTATCACCTGCATAAACTGGCCTACGCCACCGAGAACTACGCAAAGCCATCCTTTTGGCAGTATTTCCTCAAGAGCTTTTTGCGGTTAATCGTCTATTGCTCAACCCCTTGCTTCCTCCTTCTTTTCTTTTCGCAAGGTGGGCTCCTTTTCGTATCTTTCGGCTACTTCTCTTTCGCGATTGTCTGGGCTATGTCCCTCCTATTGACCCTGCTTTCTGTGATTTTGCTCTTTTCAAAGGAAAATCATCAACCGCTTGAGGAATTTGCGTCTCGCCTATTGATCGTCGATACGCAAGAATTAGAAGACGGCATACCGCTAGAAGAGAGAAAGGCGGACACGAATGGAAGAAAATAAAAAGGCCAAAGAGGAACTCGTTTACCACAAGCCATCGGTCTGGAAGAGGCTCCTTTCCGCTTTGACCGATGCCGCTTTGACGGTTTTGCTCACCTTTACCCTTTTCTCTTTATCCAATATGGCTTGCCAGGGATTGCCGATTATCAAAGAGCAGAACGAAATAAGGGAAGCGCTGCAGCTTGAATCAGGCTTATATACGGAAAAAGAAGTCACGATTTATGAATATGCGAATGGGGATAATTCCCCATATTCGACGTATGGCGAGAAGAAGGATTTTCTTTCTGCTCGCTTAGCCTCTTTTTATGGCAATGACAAATTCGCAAACGATGAGGTGCGCGAAGAGTATGCGCAAAGAAAGAAGAAAGCAAGCGTGGATGAAACGCCGCTTTTTAAGCTCGATGGAGATGGCCTACTTGTCGAAAACGCCGTAAATCCATCCTATCTTTATGATTTTTACGTGAGTGAAATCGAAAATCACGCTCTTGCCACCCTTTTTCAGACAGGCGAATACGCCGCTGCGACGAAGAATATCTTTTTATCGGGAGCGATTGAAGTCTATATCGCTCTCATTCTCTCCGTCACCGTTTTCTATTTGCTTTTCCCTTTGCTTTTCTATAAGCGTGGGAGGCAGACGCTCGGGAAGCGCTTGCTCAATATATCTCTTATTGGCCCAAACGCCCTCAATCTAAGCGCTGGCAGCTGTTGGCACAGGTTTTTCTTCGTCCTCGGGTTTTATTATTTGTTGGGGGTCTTTAGCTTTCTCGTCCCTGAAGCGATATCCATCTTCATGCTCTTCTTCACCAAAAGGGGCACCAATCTAGTCGACTTCGCCCTCAATCAATATGCGGTCGATACCTCTAACGTCACCGTTTATCTCGACTATGAAGACTATTTGGAGGCCAAAAGAGCGAAAGAGAAGGCAAAGCTCGAAAATAAGGACTTGCATCTCTCCAATTAATGGAACCAGCCCATCTTTTTCCTAGCGATATCTCCGCAAGAAGGGCTTCAAAGTGATAAATCGGTATTCGGGCGTTTTATTTACTTTGTAAAAAGGCGCCTTAACTTATAGAATAATGGACTTAGCAAAGATGTAAGGAGCCTCATAATCCCATGGAAATTAGAATCAAGCATCTAACGAAGACTTTCCCAGGAAATCCGAAGAAGAACATTCCGGACACCACGGCGGTCGATGATTTCAATCTCGATATCAAAGACGGCGAACTTCTTGGCTTGCTTGGCCCATCGGGATGCGGAAAGAGCACGACTCTTTATATGATCGCCGGCTTAAAGGCTCCGACATCCGGCGAGATTTGGTTCGGCGATGAAGACGTCACCAATTTGACCCCGGAAAAGCGCGGCATCGGCCTAGTGTTCCAGAATTATGCCCTTTATCCGCATATGACCGTTTACGATAATGTCCGCTTCCCCCTTACCAATCTCAAAGTCGAGACGAACAAGAGAAGTTATCAGATAATCCAGGCCAAAGAGCTTATTTCCCTTATCGAAAACCATCTCAATCGCATCATCGAAATCATCAAATCAGCCACTTTTGAGGGCAAAATATCGAAAGAAGCCTCCATCCGCAAACTCGTTTTCGAATATCATATCGTTTCGAGCCAGGCGAAGAGGCTTTTCAAATGCGGCTTCCATTTAGCCTCCAGCGAAGAGGAGCTTGTCGCTTTGAAGAGCAAGAAAATCGAGGAGCTCAATGCCCTTATAAGCAAAGAGACGGCAAAAATCGCCAAGAAAGGCTATAAGCTCAACGACAAATGCGAAATCCTCAATGCCGACGGCTCGACCATTTTGGAAAAGAGGAATCTCAGCAAAGACGAAGCCGATGGCCTTATTCAGGAAACGGCCCGTTTAGTCCAGATCGACGAATATCTGAACCGCAAGCCAAACGAGCTCTCAGGCGGACAGCAGCAACGTGTCGCCATTGCGAGGGCGCTTGTCAAAAAGCCGCGCGTATTGCTCCTTGATGAGCCGCTCTCTAACCTCGATGCGAGATTGAGGCTTCAGACCCGTGAAGAGATCAGGCGCATTCAGCGCGAGACCGGCATCACCACGATTTTCGTCACCCACGATCAAGAAGAGGCGATGTCAATCTCTGACCGCATCGTCGTCATGAAACTCGGCGTGAAGATGCAGGAAGATGCCCCGCAGGAAGTCTACAAAAACCCGAAAAACCTCTTTGTCGCCAAATTCCTCGGCACCCCTCCAATCAACGTTTTTGAAGGGACAATCGGGAACGGCGTTTTGAAAATCGGCGATGAAATCATCTGCAAATCCAAAACCTTCGAAGGCGGGAACAAACCCGTTTATGTCGGCATCCGCCCTGAAGGCTTCTTGGCCGATGAGCACACTCCTGATAGCAAACGCGTATTGACATTGGACGTATCCGCCATCGTGACGATGGGGCGCGACATGTCGCTTATCGCCAAACATCCTTCCTATATCGGGGACGAAATCAAGATTATCATCGACAGCGATATCGCCTGCAAAATCGGCAAGATGAAGTTCGGCATTCGCCCGAACAAGATCTTCGTCTTCGATCATGAAAGCGAAGAAAGAATCGAATTCGAGGGCGAATATGGAGAGTAAGAACAACTGGAAGGCCTGGCTATATCTAGCCCCGGTCATCATCCTTTTATCGGTCTTTACCTTCTATCCGATCCTCAATACTTTCGTCGTATCCTTTTTGAAAGATTATGATTACGTTTTAGGAACCAGCAACGGCTTCACTTTCGGCAATTACATCGCCATTCTTTCCCCGGCTGGCAATAGTGAGGGCATCTCTTTCTTCGACGATGTCATGAAGACGGCTTTGCCGAATACCCTTTTATTGACCTTCGTGACGGTGCCGGTGTCCATCATTCTCTCTTTGGCTATCGCGATTGGCCTTAATTCCATCAAGTTCTTGAAGAAATTCTTCCAAACCATTTTCTTCATGCCGTATGTCACCAACGCGATTGCGATCGGCATGGTCTTCTCCGTTATTTTCGATACGCAGTATGGCTTATTCAACGCCTTGTTCGGGACTTATGGCCATCCATGGATCACGATGAACGTGGCAACGGGTGAAAGCGTCAACTATTGGTCGGCTTTCTTTGCCATTTGCTTTTATATCGTTTGGCATTCTCTTCCATACAAGATTCTCATTTTCCTCGGCGGGCTTCAGAATATCGACAAGCAGTATTACGATGCGGCCAAAGTCGATGGGGCAAGCCATTTCAAAACCGTCATGAAAGTGACGGTTCCGCTGCTTTCTCCGCAGATTATGTATATCACGATCACTTCCTTCATCGGCGCTTTCAAGGAATACAATTCCGTCATCGGCTTATTCGGCACGAACGCTGGGGCCTTCGATATCAACACCGGGCCCGCCAGCATGCAGACAATCGTTTATTTCATCTATGACCAGATCAGCAAGAACTTCGTCCAATATGCTTGCGCAGCCGCCGTGCTCCTATTCATCATCATTCTTATCTTCACCGGCATTCAGTTCCAGGTCTCCAAGAGGAGGGTTCACTATTAATGGAAAACAATTATCCTGAGCTTCACCTCGTTTTATCAGACGAGAAACTCTCAACCGAGAAGCGCCAGAAAATATCGAAAGCCGGCTCGATCGTTGGGCTCATCGTCATTTACGCTTTTTTGGCCGTTTTGGCCATCATCATGATTTTCCCTTTCTATTGGATGCTTATCACCTCGCTTAAAAGCGGGGAAGAGATCAAGCGTCTGGTCCCGACGATGTGGCCAGAGGTGTTCCGCTTTGATAATTATGCCTCAGCCATCAGCCGCCTTAATTTCTCCACGCTTCTCAAAAACACTTTGATTGTCGGGATTTTCTCGACGTTCGGCACGCTTCTAACCACGATTTTCGCGGCTTTTGCCTTTGCGCGCCTTGAATTCAAAGGGCGCGATTTCCTCTTTGGCATCTTGCTTTCCACGATGATGATCCCGGGCGAGATGATGGTCGTATCCAACTATATCTCGGTATCTCTATTGGGCCTTACGGGCGGGACGAGCGCCATTGCTTCCTATACCGCGATGATCATCCCGTTCATGATTTCCATCTTCTATATTTATTTGCTGAGGCAAAACTTCAAGCAAATCCCGAATGAGCTTTACTTGGCCGCCAAAGTAGACGGGAAAACCGACTGGCAGTATCTTTGGAAGGTCATGGTCCCGCTTGCGATGCCGACTCTTACCACCATCTTCATCTTGAAGCTCATGGGCGCGTGGAACGCCTATGTCTGGCCTAATCTCATCACGAGCGGTCACCGCGAACTGTATCTCATCACCAACGGTTTGCGCGAAACCTTCAACACGGCGGAGAATTACGACGATTATGGCGCCCAGATGGCCGCTACGGTGATAGTCACCGTGCCGCTTCTCCTCGTCTTCATTTTCTTCAGGAAGTATATTATGCGTGGCGTTTCCCGCGCTGGTATAAAAGGATAATTAAAGGAGATTATTCAATAATGAAAAACAAGAAATCGCTTTGGGCTTTAGCGGCTGTCGCTCTCAGTAGCGCCTTCGCTCTTGCCGGATGCTCGAATGATGGGAGTTCAGTTGTCGATACGACGCTCCCGACCGATGACCCAACGAGTGAGGTCAAAATCCATTTCTGGACCTGCTTGGGCCACGAGAAGAGCTCGAATCTCAGCAAGATCATCGACTCGTTCAACAGCAAATACGCTGGCAAATATCAAGTCATCGAAGATAAAATCGCGGGCGATTACGATTCTTTGTCCGAAGCCATCAAACAAAAGATAGCGGCGAATGAGATTCCGGCCCTTTCGATGGGCTATCCCGATAACTTCTCCGTCTATATGGGCCAAAGCCTTGAAAATAGCGCCCTTTTGCGCCTTGATAATTTCATCAACGACAAGGATTACGGCTACTCAGAAGAAGAGAAGAAGGATTTCGTCTCGGCTTTCTATAATGAGGGCAGCGATTATCAGTTCAGCGGCCAGTGGTCCATGCCGATGTATAAGTCCACGGAAGTCATGTACTACAACATGAACTACTTCTATGGCGCGAATGCCGCCAATAACGCCAAATTCGCGAACAATTCCGAATACCTCGCCCTTTATAACGCCGCGAAAGGGACAAATGCCGATGATGATCAACTCAAGGCTTTAAAGACTTGGCTATCGTCCCATGAAGGCTATGTGTATGAAGTCCCAACCACCTGGGAAGAGATGGTCACTACCGCAAAGAAGATGAAATCTGATCTTGCGGCGCAGAATATCAAAGACGAATTCTATCCGGTTGGCTATGACAGCGATTCCAACCTCCTCATCTCCCAATTCGCGATGAGAGACATCCCTTATACCACCAACGCGAATATCAGCGCCGCCAAAGACCACATCCTTTTCAATAACGACAAGGCCAAATCTTTCGTGAGCGAAATCGTCAGTATGTACAACCAGGGTCTTATCATCACCAAAGGCATTTTGGGCGGCAGCAAATACACCAACACCTATTTCACGAGTTTGAAAAGCGCGATGAGCATCGGCTCAACCGGCGGCAGCTCCTATAATGTCTCGAGCAACTTCCGCGTTGGCTTAGCGCCGGTCCCGCATCCAGAAGGCAAAGAAGCCAAATACATCCAGCAGGGCCCATCGATCTGCTTCTTCAATAACGATAACCCCTATATCCATAAAGGCGCCTGGCTCTTCTACAAAGAGCTCGCCGAGCCCGTCAATAATGCCAAACTCGCGATGCAGAATTCTTATGACCCGGTCCGCGTCTCTTCTTTTGCGACTGATGAATACAAGCAGTGGATCGCCAATAAGGACCTCGATCTCAAATATGCGATTCCTGCCACAACCGCGTCTCTTCGCGATAACTATATGACCTCGCCCGTCTTCCTAGGCTCAGAGACGGCTCGTGATGAAGTCGGCCAGATCTTGACTTATGTCATCGCGAACAACATGACCGTTGATAATGCCTTCAATAAAGCATATCAAGCGACCGTCAAAGCCACGAAGATGACTTACTGATATAAAGGAGATATATAACAATGAAAAAAAGAACGATCTTATCTCTCCTTCTTCTCTCTTCTAGCGCTTTGCTCGCTTCTTGCAACAAAGTAGAGGCGGCGAATGTCGTCGATTTGACAAAAGACAGCCACTACGGCAAAGTGACGATCATCGACGCAAAAGACTCCTATTCGGCGGGGGATGTCATCTCTTTCTCCGTGAAGGCGATCGATGATTTCTTCGTTGACACGGTCACGGTCAACGGAGAGGCTTTAGCTGCCGATTCAAACGGCAATTATTCATACACGCTGAAGGCGGGGGATAACAAAATCAGCGCCTCTTACGTCGTCGATAAGAGCATCGACTGGGTGGATAGGTTCAAGCTCAACGTCACTGAAGACGTCTTCAATCTCGCAACCGGATCATCGACATATAAATACATCGATTTCCGCAAAAACGGTTTCGAGGAAATGCAAACCACCTATACTGATGGGTCAGGTGCATTTACCAATTACGTCGATGGCGATACCACCCACATAAGCACAAGGAACCATGGCTATACCGTCAAAATCAGATATCTAGGCATTGATACCCCGGAATCAACCTCTGAACTAGAGGAGTGGGGCAAAAGCGCCGCTTTGTATAACAAAGAGGTTCTAAGCGGAGCAAAGCACATCATCCTCGAATCCCAAGGCTGGGCAAGAGGGGATGATGATAAAGCCGCCACCGCCGATAGCAATCAGCGCTCGCTTGCTTATGTTTGGTATTCAAACGAGGCGAATCCTACGATGAACGATTTCCGCTGCCTCAATCTCGAGATGGTTTACCAAGGCTTCTCCCAAGGCATCGGCTCCATCAATGACATGGGCGAGGATTTCTATTGGGCATTCGATGCCGCGAATAAGAGCGCCCAAGTCAATAAGCGCCATCAGTACAGCGGCGAAGCCGACCCCAATTATTTCTACTACTCCAAAGACAACCCGCCGGTAGAGAAGACGCTCAAGGAAGTGTATGCCTCCGTCTCTATTGTTGGGTCTAGTTTGACTACACCGTTATTCGATTTGGATGAGACGCATTCCGTTTGCTCCAAGACGCTTTATAAAATCTCTGGCTACGTCACCCGCAAAATAAATGGGGCTTTCTATTTCCAAGATAAAGCTTCTTACGATATGCCGTCTGATGGATCGCTCCCTGAAGCGTACGGCATGTATGTCTTCACCTATGCCCAAACGCCGATCAAGGTTGGGGATTATGTTTCCGTCATCGGCGTCTTGTCACAATATTCCGGTACCCTCCAGATGATGGGCATCTCCTATCACGACTTCGATGCTGACCCATATCGCGATGTCTACATTGATGCCTCTAAATCAGTCTCATCAGATAAGATAAAACCAATCGTTTTGACAAAAGAGCTATATGCCAAATACGGCAACAGCATCGGCAAAAACCTCAATCACGTGCTTGTGGGCTTTGAACAAGATCTTTATTGCTACGTCGACACGGGCAGGAACCAAATCACTGACGGCGGCATCCAAGAAGTCGACCGTTATAACACCCATTATCCTTTCTACTGCACCTCCAATAAGCTCATTTTCTTCGGGCACATTGGAAGCGCAAGCGATTCAAACCAAGTCAGAATCGTTCAAGATCAGAATGTCTTGGTGGGGTACGGAACCGAGAATTCCTATACATATAAGTTCTATACTGGCGGCACCAATAACTACAATCCAGTCGGTGCCGAATACGTTTATCCAACGGTCATCACAAAAGATAACGCGAAGACTGATGAAGAGAAAGCAGCTGCCGAAAGGCTCATCACCACGACTTACGAAGCCAAAAAAATCAAGGTGACCGGCATTTGGGGCAACTATATCTCTTCCACCGGCAAAACGCAGCGCGATCAATTCAACATCGTCAGCGCGGATGACGTTACGATCTCTGGCACTTATTGAGGCATATCGATAATGAAAAAGAACGATAGCGTTAGCAAACCGCAATTCAATACAACCAATCTCACCTTAAATTGGGGTGAGCGCATTGACGATGCTTCTTTCGTCGATTCAATCGGTAACGAAGAAATATCGACGTATTCGCAAGCCGCGCATAAGCGTGATATCGCGGGATATGATTTATCCCAAAACGCTCTCTGCTTTGAGGTACTCGGCGGCATTTCGCTCATCGTCGGCGTTCTTTTCATCTTCCTTTCGCTCAAAAAGCGGAGAAATACCATCATCGGCATCAACTTCGCTTCACTGCAGTTTGTCATCTGCGTAATCTGCTTGGCTCTTGGCATCACTCTCTTAACAATTGGCACGATCAATTTGCTGAAATCGCAAAAAATCAGAAAGAGCGCCAAAAAAGACATTGATTACCTTGCCGGTCTTAGCCGCAAATAAGTAACCGAATTACGAAAAGGCCGCCACGAGAAATCGCGGCCTTTTCCGTTATCGAGGTTATAGTATTATTTGTTAATCGCCTTTTATTGTGCAACAATAAAGGACGCATTAATTGCAATTCATAAGGAGAATTAAAAGAAAATGAATCGTAAGATCATGTTACTTCCTCTTTCTCTTGCAGCTGCTTTTGGGTTAGTTGCTTGCGGAGGGGAAATCAAGGACGGCAGCAGTTCCGCTTCTTCGCCATCGTCCTCAAGCAGCGCTTCGAGCTCATCGACGGCTGATAGCTCTTCTAGCGTCGAGACCGTTGAGATCAGTGTTGATAAGACTGCCGTGACAATTGAGGTTGGCGATGCCGAATTGGTTACGGCGACTGTATCTGGCACCGACAATAAGAGCGTTACATGGTCAAGCAGTGATGAAACTGTCGCTACCGTGAATAGCGGCTTAATCACTGGTGTGAAAGAAGGCACTGCCACAATCACCGTCACTTCTGCTGCTGATAGCACGAAGAAAAAAGAAATCGCCGTTACGGTTACGGCCGACCCTGATGCCTTAAAAGTCATCACGATCGCAACTATGCAGGAAGCTACGCCGACATACACCGATGACAAAACCGCCACTTATAGCGAGAAGGTTGCGGTTGAAGGGCGTGTGGTCAATTCCAATTCTAGCGGAATCGTCGTCTACGATGGCACCGGCATTGTCTTGGTTTTTAGCAGCAGCGCGACGAAAGTTGCTGGGGTTGGGGAATATGTTCATGTCGAAGGCATCCCGACGCGTTATAAGGCCAATGATACCGATGAGCGTTGGTGGCAATTTGACTACAACGATAAAAAACTAAGCGTCACCAAGATCACGCATTCTGAAATCGCCTTGCCGACAATCTCTACTTTTGGCGCCGATGATTTTGAAAAATACGTTACGCCAGCGGCCGGAACGGTCAATTATGTTTCCTTCACCGGGAAGGTGGAAATCAGCGGTAGTTATACTAATGTTTATATGAGCGATTACGAAGGAAGCAAGAGCTTTTCGTACACTAGCAACGTTGCTGTAGAAAACGGCTTAACTTACAATTTCAAGGCTTTCTTGGCTGAGATCAAGAGCAGCAAATACCTCGTTTGCTACGTGACGGAAGCAAACCTTATCGACTATGATGCTGTCACATCTGTCACAATTAATCAAACCGCAACAGAACTCTATACGGACAAAACACTTGCTTTGACGGCTTCTGTCCTACCTGCCACTGCCAACCCGTTGGTTGAATGGTCTTCTAGCGATGCTGACGTTGCCAAAGTTGACGAAAGCGGTGTTGTTACTGGTGTCGCCGAAGGAAAAGCAACCATTACTGCCACATCTGTCGGAAAGAATGAAGATGGAAACACTGTCAAGGCTACGCTAGATATCGAGGTTAAGAAGAGTGATCCTGATAGCCTTTCGTTGACCTGCACCTTCAATAGTAGCGTGCCGGACGGATGGACAGCAAAAGAAGAGGAATATTCTTCATATAAACCCAGTTATTACAAAGACGGAAGCTTAAAGGTCAATTACAATACGATCTATGTCGATTCGCCTAAATTTGATGCTGTTACAAATGGCGTAACGGTTGAAGCTACCGTAAACGCTTTGTACGTAAGCGAAAAAAAGCCTTCCGCTACGATAACTGATGATTCTGTAATCTACACCGTTTATGGCTACGGTGATTCAGATGAAGCGATTTGCACAAAGACAATAACTTATGCTACAGCAAAAACAAAAGGAACGTATACCGTTTCATTGGATACGGCTGGCATTACAAAAATCCGTTTCTTCGTTACCGAGCGTCCAGTCAATGACTCTGGCTTGTATTACAATGTTGGATTGAAAGAAATCAAGGTATCGGCAATCAAAACCAACGCCTAATTCCTCAAGCTATCGAAAACTAGTATAAAGTCCTAAAAACGCCATTCCGAACATATGGCGTTTTTATCTTTTTGATTCGCTTTCATCTCGGTTTTAAAACCCTTGCGGACCGCCTCTTTTAGATATATGATTATGCCCGTTGGTCCCTTAGCTCAGTTGGTAGAGCAGCTGACTCTTAATCAGCGGGTCGCGGGT
>CAVKAR010000024.1:0-22433 GCA_963654425.1 Lachnospiraceae bacterium | reverse complement strand
CGGTGACATTGGAGAGCGCATAGTTCAGTTCATTCTGGGTCGATACGTAAAAATGCTGCCCTTCAGAAGTGACATTGAAGCTCGCGCATTGCGTGTTGCTATCGCTATCGAGGTCGTAAATCCAGGAACCGCTAGAAGAGATCGGGGAATATTCGGTGACGTAATAATATGATTTCTGATTGCCACCAGTCCAGGCATTCGTTGCGTCCAAATCATCCCATAAAACGCCGCTTCCGTTAGTGCCATAACCAAAATACACGCAATACCCGCTGCTAGGCTCGCTCGAATCCCAATACGTTGCCCCATTTGCATTACTAGGCAATTGGTTTACATATCCATCAGTGGTTTTATCGCCTTCTGGCGTATTCCAGACCCACTTCCAAGCCGCTCCTGATCCCTTGCTATAGCCAGTCGCTACCGGCATGCTCTCACTGACTTTGCCATCGTCTGTTTTCGCATAATTCTGAGTGACGGCGCCAAGCCAGATTTTTTTGTTGGAATCGTTTGCACGGATAGCGGATAAAACCCTGTTTTCCTCGATTGAGGTGATCGTGACAGGATGCCCTTTATAGCCAGAGTAGGTGCCACTATCGCCTTCTAGCATCTTGTTCATGGCATTCACCCAAGTGGCGGTCGAGCTTGATACTTTGTAGTAATGCCCCTGGAAATAGGCATCATTGCCATTTGGCCTGATTTTCGAGGCGTAGATAGTGATATCGCTTTTCGCTGAATAGACGATGCCGCCTAAATCGGTGGCAATCCCTTCAGCGGTGGCGCTTTCATTGGCGAGATACTCAACTCCGGTCAGTGCCGTAGTCCCAGCCGTTATCGAGGAATAATAGGTAGATCCATTCACGGCATTGAGGAATTTGCCGCTACTAGCGGTAGGTAGAGTGAAGGTGCCAAAGGCGAGATTGACGCTATAGACGGGATAAGGGGTGCCGTTATCTTCTAAAGGGATATTGACGGAGACTTTGTATTTGGCATTATCGGTATAGACGGGCTTGCTGATTGAAAGAGCGTGAGGATCGCTTGTCTCAGAAGAAGCGCCTTCCCCTGCTTGAAGAGCAAGCATCGAATTCCCTTGGATTCCCAAGACGATGCCTAAGCCCAAAAAAGCCGCCCCAAAGCTCGATAAGGCGATGATCAATCCGCATTTTCTTTTCATACCGTTACTCCCCAACGATGAATAATTTAATGTTTTTGCTCAAAACAAAACTCCCCTCCTTTAGGAGGGCTGGAGGTTATTTTACGCCTAGAGAGGCGCAAAGCGCTATCTTTTTTCTTGCCTAACAAAAAGATAGCCCCCTTCTATCGGGGGCTATCAATCAGTTATTCTTCGTCGCCATCGTCCTTTTTGCCTAGCTGCGGGACGTAATCCTTGAGCTCTTTGGCGTAATTGTGCGGGACTATTTTCCCTTGCTCGAGGCCGTCTTTCTCGCAGGCATCGGCGATGAGCTGCTTCGCTCTCCGCAAGGAGAGGGCGCTCTTCACCTTGAAGACGCCTGGGATATCCTTGTAGATGTTCTTGTTCCCGGCATCATGGAGCGGGATCGGGTTGTTCTCGTAGGCTTTCGGGTCGAGGGCCAGATAGAGCTTAAGCCCTTTCCCAGCCACCACGATCTTGACGTAAGTCTTCGTGTGGAGGCGGAAGGTGTCGCCGCTATTGGAGAGGCGGCTCTTTAACCCATAGCTGAGGCATTCGGCCTTGAGCTCATTGTAGTTATTCTGCGTCTCTTTGTCGGCCGATAGCATTCTCTCGTTGAAGGGGATGCGGATGATCTTGGCTTTTTCTTCAGCCGACGGCTCTTTCTCCTCGACTTTCGCTTCCGCCACGACCGGCGCTTCTTTCTTCGTCTCCTCTTTTTTCTCTTCTGGTGCCTTGACCTCGATCACGATGGTCTCTTTTTTCTCCTCAAGAGCTTTTGGAGCCTCTTTCTTGGGCTCTTCTTTGGCGGGTTCGGCCGCTTTCTTGCTCTCCTCTTGGGCTTTTAAGAAGGCGGCGAAGCGCTTATCGAGCTCTTCGGCGATGATTGAGCGGACATCGTCAGAGGTCACGGCGTTGGCTTTGAGGTTTTTGATCTCTTCGCTCTGCGCCTTGCTTTCCTCGGCTTCGGCTTCGGCTCTGGCTTGCTCGATCAAATGGGCATCCATCGCTTCTTGGGCGGCCTCTTCGCTGGCTTTGGCTTGCTCGGCGCGGAAAGAGGCCAATTCGGAGCGGATGATTTCCTTGATGCCCTTCTCGTCGATATCGTCTGCTTTTTCGGTAACGACGGCTGGCTTATAGGAAGAAAGCTCTCCGCGGATGATTTCGCGGATATCATCAAGAGAGACCGTCTCGCGGTTCTTCTCGGATTCGAGGCGCTCTTTGCGGTCAGCCTCTCTTTCCGCGCGCTCTTTCTCTCTTGCGGCGATTTCATCCTCAAGCTTCTTCTCAAGAGCAAGGCGGCGCGCTTCTTCTTCTTTGGCTTTCGCCTCGGCCGCCTCTTTCTCTTTGAGGGCTTTCTTGTCTTCTTTGTCGCTCTCTTTCTTGCTGGCGTAATAGGAGCGGATCTGCTCCACGATGATATCGCGGGCTTCATCTTCCGTCAGTTCGCGCCTTTCTGGGTTATCGTGCTCATCAAGGGCTTCCTGGATAAGGGTGCGGAGGTCATTGGCGGTCAAAGGGGTGACTTCCTCTTCTTCCTCTTCCACGACCGGGGCTTCGCTTGCCACTTGGCTCGAGAGCTCATCGCGGATGATGGAGCGGAGGTCGTCGGTTGTGGCGATTTCGCTTTCCTCTTCCTCCACTTCCTTGATTTCGGGTTCCATGGCCTTCTTCACTTCCTCGGCGATGATCTTGCGGAGGTCGTCGCTGGTGAGCACTTCAGGCTCCTCGGCGGAGACGGTTTCCTCTTTCTCTTCAGGCTTATCTTCTTCAGTGACCACTTCATCGCTCCCTAAAGAAGAGGATATCTCCTCGCGGATGATGGAGCGGAGGTCGTCGCTGGTGAGGATTTCGGTGTCATCGGCTTTTGGGGCCTCTTCCTTCTTTTCCTCGACTGGCTTTTCTTCGACTGGCTCGGCTTTATCTTCTTTCTTGTTCGCTTTGGCGATTTCCTCGGCGATGATCTTGCGGAGGTCGTCGCTAGTCAAAGCTTCGGGCTCAGAGTCCTCTTCATCGTCATGCACTACTTCAACAGGGATATCCTCGCCTTTGGCTTTGGCGATTTCCTCGGCGATGATGGAGCGGAGGTCGTCGCTAGTGAGGACCTCATCATTGCTATCATTTGATGTTTCTTCAGCCGTTTCTTCTTTGGCAGGGGCAACTGGAGTTTCTTCTTTTTTGCCTTTATTGACTTCCTCGCGAATGATGGAGCGGAGGTCATCGGTGGTCATGAGTTCATTCTCGTCGATTGTCTCAACGCCATTATCGACGGAAGCGTTCTTCTTGCCTAACTCCTCCGCCACGATCGAGCGGATGTCGTCTTTGGTGAATGAATGATCGCCATTCGAAGAAGGAGTCGATCCATTATTATATATATATTGGACAATTGTCGGCGAAGAGCCGGTGTAGCCGTCTTTGCTGACGACATTCGGAGTCGGGGCGATTGTGGCGATCGGAGTCGGGGCAACGGCCTCTTCCTTGATTTCGTTTTTGACGATTTCGCGCGCCTCAGCGTCGGATTGGGCATCGCTCGCATCATATAAAGGCTCGTTTATGGAGCCGCCATCACGCTTGCTTCTGGCTTTGCCAGGGTATTTATTGACATCGACGATTGAGATAAGCAATGCAGCGATGGCCAAAACGAAGCCTAAACCGGCGAGAATATAAGGGAGAAGGATCAAAAGCGTCGGCAAGAAGCCCAATCCGCTTTCACTCGCCTGGTTGGTCTCGACGATGTAGCCGATGACGTTTTTGCCATCTGACCACCAGTTCGGCGAAATGAGCATATCGAGGAACATGAAGCCCACGAAACCGAAGATAAGGGAAACGATGTTGACGAAAAGCGCGCCCGGCCTTTTCTTGACGATAAGGGCGATGAGATTGACGAGCCAAAGTATCGCAAGCACCGCCAAAACGATCGGGAGAAGGAGCAAAGTCGCATTGAAAGTCTCGCCGCTCCCGTAGAAAGAGGGGTCAATCAAGTCCTTTAAATTGCTGACCAGTCCGCCTTTGATAACGTTAATGATGCCGGTAGCATCGCTTGCTCCGGTGTAGTTCCCGGCATTCTGCAAAAGGGTCGGGGCGAATATTAGCAAAACAGCCCCTATAGCCACGAGAACAGCCGAGATAATCGTGATGACAATCGAAGATTTTTTCATACTGAAACCTCTTTGTGTTGGTAAATATTGTAATGCGTGCCGTGTTTTTTAAAAGAAAAACAAGCAACTTTTGCAAAGATTTTAAGGATGAGCGCATTCTAGATAGGCACAAAGAGGCCGTTTATGTCCAATAACTTCGCTTTTGGCGCCTCCTCTTGCCCCTTGCGATAAGGAAAAAGACAACAAGGATCGTTAGGCATCGCTTCATCGCCTTAGTCTATCATCGTTTCCTCAAAGTGAAGGAAAATGTTGCGTTTAAATCGGTCTGACAATAGGAGCCACGAGCCAACGAAGGAGCAAAGTGTATCCGAAAAGCAGCGCTGATTCGCCAATTTTCGTGGCATTTTCAGACGTCGTCATCCTACAAACACATAGTCATGTAGATCGGCAAGTATGTTATTCCGTCTTCAATTTTGTAGTTTTTGGAATAGATTATTATTTTTTTGCTTACATACTGGCGGTATTTTTTCGTGAATTCATCAATGCTCGAATGCGACTTATAATCCGACGATTTGACCTCAATAGGAATGATTTTGCTACTCTCTTCCAAAAAGAAATCGATTGAGTATTTTTTGTTAGAGTTGTCTTTGTAAAAACTGTTGTATTTAAGCGTGTGGTCTTTTGATTTGAGCTCCTGAGCAACGATGTTTTCAAACAAAAATCCTTGATCCGCCGATATCTTATCCAGGATTATCGACTTGTATAATGAGTTATCCAAATACTGCTTGTCATAAAACATTTTGGTGATCAAAAGGCCAGTATCCGCGGAATATACTTTTACGTTTTCCATGTTGAATCCTGTGGTTAATGTCACATCGATATTCTTTATTTCGTATGCGAGGTTGACTATCTTGCTTGATTCAAGCTCGTCAACATTATTCAAGCATGTGAATAGCTTCGTGTTTTTCGAAAAGGACGAAGCATCGATTTCAAAAGTATGATTTGAAAACATGCTTTGGATCTTATCGTATATTATGAGCGGGGTGATTGATGATGATTTTCTGGATATCTTGGCCAAATCTTCTCTATACAAACCAATGATGTTCTTTTTGATATTGTCGACTTTTTCAAAGTCACCCGTTTCAATGTATTCGGCGATAGCTTGAGGCATGCCGCCAATTGCCATATAGGTTCTGAACAGCTTCATTGCCTTTTTGTGAATCACTTCATTTAAAGCCTTGTTTGATTCATACGCTCCTTTGATATAGCCAAGAAGGTCTTCCTCGTTCATCGCGATTAGAAACTCTTCAAAAGACATAGGATGCATCTCTAATTTTGTTTCTTCGCTTGGTACGACTATTTTCCTTGAATTCTTTTTCAGCGATATTAAAGAACCCGTTTCAATATAGTCGTATCTGCCATCTCCGACCAAAAACTTGATCATCTCTCTGGCTTTCACGTATTTTTGGACTTCGTCGAAAATGATCACCGAATTCCTTTCGTGCAATTTGATTCCCGTCAATAGTTGAAGCGATTGGAAAAACTCGTTGTAATCACTTGTATTCTCAAAGATTTTTTTCATATCTTTGGTAAAGGATTCCTTCGTATTGGCGAAGTTGATCAGAATATAGGATTTGTATTCGTTTTTGGCAAACTCCTCCACGATTGTGGATTTGCCGATGCGCCTTGCGCCTTCAAGCAGTATTGCCGATGAACCGTTATATGTATTTTTCCAGTTTAAAAGCCGGTCATATATTTTCCTTTTGAAAATCATCTTAGTTTGCTCCTCAACAAACGTATTTTAATAGTTAAATATTTAAAAATCTATAAAATGTGCCGGTTTCCCTAAAATTTATAAAAGCAAATAGTGCCGGTTTCCCTAAAATTTATTTTCGTAAATTGTGCCGAATCGATTATGCCGTCACGAACAGGTCGCTAAATTTACAGGTCAAAAATGAGCTTCCGCAATTACGGTTCTCTAAGTGCTACAGAAGCTGGCGGATTTGCGTATTTTTATCGATGCTGCGTGAAAAAACCATCATTGGTTTAGGCGGAAGGAACCGAAAGTCCGTCGTGGGCTTTCTACATAATTCATAAGCGATTCGTGAATAGTCTTTTTTGCTTAGAAGCCCATCCTTCCATCAATGACTATCTCTTCTAGACTTAATTGGTTTTTCTTGTGAGAATGTCCATGCTTTTTCGCATAAAGCCTGAGAAGCGAAACGATATCATCGCCGGCCATGCTCTCGAAATATTCCGTAACGAACGAAGATTGCTTTTTATACTTCTTGTTGCGCTCTTTGTAAAACACACTAGGCTTTTTGATGGATTTGCTTTTTAGGTATTCCTCGTATAACCCTTCATTCAATATGAAAAGGATCTCGAATTCCGGCATCGTTGAAATATCGTACTTTCCTGATATTTTCGATTTGAGAATGCTTTTCGGGATAATCAATTCGTCAGTTAGTTTATCGCCTATCCTATAAACGCTGACCGTGTCTTCGCCAGGAAGCATCTGAATGTAGCTGACAAGCTCGCCCGTAATCTGCCTTGCGTGGTAAACATCTTCCATCAATAGTTCTTCTTTTTTGAATTTTAAAATCCCCTTGCTTAAAAGGATATTCACGAACGCAAGTTCATCAGATCCCTCAGTCATTATCAATACGTAGTTCACTCAATAAGTTTCTCCTGACTTCCAAAACCTGCTTGTAGTTCAGCGATGTGTTGAACACATTGTTGTCGAATTGCCTGCTCTTCAATAACTCGGTCCTGACATTGTAATCGGAATAAAGATTATTGGCTAAGATTTTGCCACTATTTTTATGCGTAATGAAAATATTATCTCGTCTATTTAAATAATCTAATATTTCCACATAATGCGTGCTGAATATCAATTGGGCCCCTTTATGATTGATTTTGCTATCATTGAACAAAAACAAAAGATTCGATACCAAATTCTTCTGAAAGCAGTTCTCTATTTCATCGACGATGAATGTTTTGCCGTATTTCAAGGCGTTGATGCACCTAATGAATAATTCAACGCCCCTAAATGTGCCAGCGGATAAAATCGATATCAATTCAATCGAAGACAATATTTGCTCTTTTTCGTTTATTCTTTTAAAGCGCACATAATCATTGCCGTTATATGCAATGTATTCGATGCTTTCATCCAAAAGCTTGATAATTGATGAAACAAGGATTTTGTCGCAACTATTTAAGCTTGCGAAAAAAGTATTCCTGACGATCGTCTCATTGAAGTTAGCTATATTGTTATTGTTGAATTCATCAACGATCACATTGTCTTTGGTGATTTTGGTAATTGCGGAAGTGTCGCTTAAAGATGCGGCGAATAGCTCGCTTGCATCTTCTCCTTGAGTCTCTATCAACTCAATGTTTTTGATTCCTCTGCTTTTATCGTATTTCAACCTTACGAGTTTTTCTTTTGATATAGGCGAGTATTTGTTCATGGGAGACAGATTCAAATCGCTTATCCTGCCAACGCAGAAAGTGTAGGAATATAGATATTCATCGAGATAAAAAAGCGCTTTTGCAGTAATTTTGTCTTTGCTGAATTCCCTATTGATATATTCCCACCTGCCAGTTTGCAAGAACATCAAAACCTTTAGTATCAAAGATAGCACGGTTGATTTCCCCGAGGAGTTGCTACCGACAAATGCAAGGCTTCGAAAAACATACAAGCCTTTATCTAATTCAATCAGCTCTTTTTCCTTGTCTTCTTGATAGACCCTTGTTTTGGACATTAAATCAAGCTTGAAATTATCATCAAGCATTTTGAAACCATCAACTTCAATTTTAAGCAGGCTTAGCACGAATCAAGTCCTCCTTTAACTAGTTAAATTATGAAATAAGATGAAATTAAAGACAATATTCAAACACTTTTTTTGTTTTTGCAATATCAGTGTTTTCTTCAAATTTGATGAATCGCTTGCGATTTTTCGGCTATTAGCTGAAATCCTTATTCGACACAAAAATGGTTTTACTTGAAATAAACATTGCATGGCGACGAGCGAATTCGCCATAAAGTAATTTCGATGACTAAAACGAAAAATGAAATACCCTAAGTTATTTCACGAACCCTTTCTTTGCGAAAATCCTGAACATTTTCTCGTGCGTGAGAATCGAGGCGTCGCCCTTCATCCCCTCTTCTCCGTCTAAGCACCAGCTCATCGCTTCATCTGTCTTGATGAGGAACTTTTTTCCTTGGAGGACGATTCTGTTTGAATCGGTTAGAAGCGGCACCAAGCCATTCGAAATGTCTTTTTTGGCGAGGAAGAGCTCCATCTTCCCATCCTGTATCGATCCATAATGGTTTATCTTGAAGCCGCCGATGTTGTTCCCGTTGAGCAGAAGGATAAAAGGGGTATCGATTTCGTAGCTCGCCCCATCGACCTCGATATGGGCATGCACCGCTTTCCTATTTTGCAGTTCTTTGAAGGCTTTGTTGTAATAAGCGAGGCGTCCCAAAAAACGTTTTTGCTTCCGTGAGGTGATATAGGCAATATCGCTATAACGCCCGATTGTGCAGACATAAGCGAAGTAGCGGCCATTGATTTCGCCGACATCAAAAGGCACGATATCGCCTTTCGTGATGATATCTAGCGACTTCTTTAGCCCAGCCCCAATGCCGAAATTCCGCCCGATATCGCCAATCGTCCCGTAATTGATGTAGCCAAGGATCGGGGGATTTTTCACGTCCGCTAAAGCGTTGATGACGTTATTGAAGGTGCCATCTCCCCCCGCGACGATGAGGGCATCATAAAAGGGGGCGCTTTCCTGAATCACCTTTTTGGCTTCCTCGATCGAGAAAGTGCAAAAGAAGTCGACCCGGTCAAAGCGAGAAAGGAGACGCTCCTTCACCATCGGGATCTTCGGCGTGAGATTATGATGGCCGGAATGATGGCTGTAGATGAGTAAGCAATTCATAAGGCCAGATTATAGCAAATCAGCGGTTTTGATGCTTGATGCTCGCCTCGATAAAACCGCGGAAAAGCGGATTTGGCGATAAAGGGCGGGAGGTGAATTCCGGATGGAATTGGCTTGCGATGAAGAAAGGATGATCCTTAAGCTCGATGATTTCCACAAGGCCCGTATTGGGGTTGATGCCCGAGAAGAGGAGCCCTTTTTCCTCCATGATGGAACGATATTCGCTATTGAATTCGTAACGGTGGCGATGGCGCTCCTGCACGAGCTTGCTGCCATAGCACTTATAAGCCAAGCTCCCTTTTTGAATTTCGCAGTCGTAATTGCCCAAACGCAAAGTGCCGCCCATCTGGATGCCAGAGTATTGGTCAGCCAGAAGATCGATGACTGGATATGGCGTCTTTTGGTCGAATTCGGTGGTGTTGGCGCCCGTCAAACCGCAGACGTGCTCAGCGAATTCGATGACGGCAAGCTGCATCCCTAAGCAGATCCCTAAATATGGGACGGCGTTTTCGCGGGCGTATCTTATCGCGAGCTTTTTGCCCTCGCTCCCCCTTTCCCCAAAACCGCCCGGCACCAAAATGCCATCGTATCCTTTGAGGGTCTCGGCGATGTTCTTCTCATTGAGATCGTATGATTTGATCCAGCCGATCTCCACTTCGTATCCATAGTAGTAGCCGCTGTGATTGAGGGCGCTTTTTACCGATAAATAGGCATCGTGGAGCTCCACGTATTTGCCAACCAGGGCGATTTTGACTTTCTTGTGGCTGTTTTTGACGCTTTCGACGAATTTTTTCCAATCGCGCAGATCGGCCTTCCCGGCTTTGAGACGGAAATGATCGATGACGTAATCGTCGAGTTTCTGCTCATGAAGCATGAAAGGAAGCTCGTAAACGCATTCAAGGTCATCGGCTTCGAAAACGCCTTCAAGCGGCACATTGCAGAAAAGGGAGATTTTCTTTTTCTGGTTATCGGATAAAGCCACTTCGCTCCGCAAAATGATGGCGTCTGGCTGAATGCCCAAAGAGAGGAGCTCATGCACGCTATGCTGGGTTGGTTTGGTTTTGCTCTCCCCTGCCGAGCGAAGATAAGGGACGAGGGTATTGTGGATGAACATCGTGTTCTCGTAGCCTAGTTCGAGGCGAAGTTCCCTGATGGCTTCCAAAAACGGAAGCGATTCGATATCGCCGACCGTGCCGCCGATTTCAGCGATGATCACATCGGCATTGCTGGCTTTGCTCGCCTGAAGCAAGCGCGCTTTGATTTCGTTGGTGACGTGAGGGATGACTTGAACGCAAGCCCCCAAATAATCCCCTCTTCTTTCCTTTTCGATGACGGTTCGGTATATCTTCCCGCTCGTGATGGAGCTCTCTTTGGTGAGATCGACGCCCGTCCAGCGCTCGTAATGCCCTAAATCGAGGTCGGTCTCCGCCCCATCTTTCGTGACATAGACCTCTCCATGCTGATATGGCGACATCGTGCCCGGATCGACATTGAGATAAGGGTCAAGCTTGATATTGAAAATAGAGATGCCCCTGTTTTTGAGAAGCAGCCCTAAGCTTGAGGCGGAAATGCCTTTCCCTAAGCTTGAGACGACCCCGCCCGTGACGAAGATGAATTTGCTTGCCATGTCTTTTCTCCCTTTATCCTTATTGTATATGCGCTAGAACAGCTGCTTTTTTAGATACACCGAATCTTCCTCGGTGATTCCCCTGATGACTTTGCAGGGATTGCCCGCCGCCAGAGAATGAGGGGGGATGTCTTTGTTCACCAAGCTCCCTGCCCCGATGATGCAGCCTTCTCCGATATGGACGCCGCCAAGAATCGTGACATTCCCGCATATCCAGCAATCCGAGCCGATGACGATAGGCTTGGCGTATTCATTATCGGTATAATCGCCATTCCCATCTTTATAGATGGCTCTTTCTTCCGGAAGAAATGGGTGAATAGGGGTATAAAGAGAGCAGTTCGGCCCAAATAAGACGTTATCGCCGATCGTAATGGGGGCGCAGTCTAGGACGGTGAAAGAAAAATTCGCGTAGCAGTTTTTCCCGAAGCGCGTCAAGAAGCCATAATCGAAATAGATAGGCCCCGTCAAAGCGAGATTATCGGGCTTATAGCCCAATAAATCGTCGATGATTTCATTCCTTTTGGGGTCAGTTTCCTCCAAAGCGTTGAATTTGCGGCACAAGGAGTGGGCTTTCTCGCGGTAAGAGACTAGTTCTTTCTCGCCGGAGCTATATAGCTTCCCCTCTTTCATTTTGTCATATTCGCTCATGCTTATCCCACGCTTTCCATGTATTTTGCCAATAACGGGGCGACATTGACGTAGCTTACCCCGTCAAGATGATTGTTGATGGAATCGCTCACGACGATTTCCTTTACCCCGGCAGCGAGGAGATTGCTCACGGCATTGCCGGAGAATATCCCGTGCGTTGCCCCCACATATACCATCTTCGCGCCTTTTTCGTATAGAAGCTTGCTGACGGCCACCACGGTGCCAGCCGTATCGATCATATCGTCGATGATGATGCATAGTTGGCCTTCGACCTTGCCTTCAATCTCGTTGACTTCCGCCCTATTCGGCCTCGGGCGATGCTTATCGGCCACCGCCAAATAGGCTTTCGGGAAGAAAGAAAGAAAATCTTCCGCGCGATGCAACCCGCCTTTATCAGGCGATACGATGGTCACTTCGTCAGGAAGGAAGCCGGCCTTTTCGGCATGGTCAGCAAAATAAGTAGCGAATAGGGGCGCGCAAGCCGTATTCTCAGCTTTGATTTTGGAGAAGAAAGACAATACTTTGAGATTGTGGATATCAACGGTGAGAACGGAAGAGGCGCCAGAGGCTTCAATGAGATGAGCCACGAGACGAGCGGAAACGGGATCAGTTTCCTCAAGCTGCCTATCTTGCCTAGCGTAGCCAAAATAGGGAATCAATAGATGCACGTCCTTCGCCCCGCCGTTTTTGAGCGCGTCAACGAAGACGAGCATCTCCATAAGGCGATCGTTGCTCGGGCGGGAGGTGCTTTGGACCACAAAGCAGTTTTTGTCCCTCACTGAGCAAAGCGGTTTGGCGAAGACCTCGCCATCAGCGAAATGCGAAACGCGGCAGCTTGCTTCTTCTAAACCCGTCAAAGAGGTAAGCATCGTAGATAAATCCTTATCCTCATGAAGGAAGAAGAGCAAATCGTTTTCCTTATTCATAAAAACTTCTCCAAACTAACCAAATAAGTATGCGCGCCTAATCGCCATTTTGGTATTCGTAGCGCTTTCTTTTTGATATTTGATGTTTTTTCTTCTTCTTCGGCGCCCTTTCTAATATAGTAAGCGGATATATCTTTGAAGGGCCCACAATGAAAGAGTTAGTTTTGTCGAAAAAGGAAATCGAAACCATTTCCGCTCATCTTGGCGAAAGAATCGCTTCCGACATGAAAGGAGAGGAGAAAACCCCGCTCCTTCTCTGCGTGATGAAGGGGGCGCTCAACTTCATGGCGGAGCTGCTCAAGAACATCGATATCCCCGTCTTGACCGATTACGTGCAGCTATCTAGCTACTCTGGCACGAATTCGACCGGATGCATAAGCTGGAAGCACACCCTGGAATCCGATATCGAAGGACGGACCGTCATCATCGTCGAGGATGTCGTCGACACAGGGCTTACGATTGACGCCCTCAAAAAATACCTCTATGAGAATTTCGCCCCGAAAAGAGTCCTCGTTTGCTCTCTCTTCGATAAGGTGAACGCGAGAAAAGTCGAAGCCAAAGTCGATTATGTCGGCAAAAGCCTCACCGAAAGCAAATTCCTCATCGGCTTCGGGCTCGATTATTGCGAGCTGGAAAGAAACGTCAATTACGTCTATGTTCCCGATGAAGATGATCTGAAACGCTTAGACGATATCATCGCAAAAGACAAAAAATGAACGATCGGCGCCTCATCAAGGCGCTTTTTTCTTTGCTCATCCCTTAAAGAATTATGGTCAAAGGCGAAAAAGGGTGATATTGTTTCTTGCGTTTCTTAGTGAGGCTAAAAAATGGATCTCAAAAAATACATCGGCGTTACGCCGGACTTCCCGAAAAAAGGCATCTCCTTCAAGGATATTTCCCCGCTTTTGCGCACGCCAGAGGCTTTTGCTTACTGCGTCGATGAGCTTGCGAAGGCAGCCGAAGAATTCGCCCCAACCGTTTTAGTGGGCGCCGAATCGCGCGGATTCCTCTTCGGAGCCGCTTTGGCCTATAAGATGGGCATTGGCTTTGTCATGGCTAGAAAAGCCGGCAAACTCCCGGGAGAGACCGTCAAAGTTTCCTATGAGCTAGAATACGGCACCGCCTCCATCGAAGTGCCTGCCGCATCTTTCAAAAAAGAGGATAGAGTCGTCCTCATCGATGACTTGCTTGCCACCGGCGGCACCTTCCTTGCGATGAATGACCTTGTGGTCAAAGCCGGAGGAAAGCCAGTCGGCGCCCTTGCCGTCATTAGGCTCGAGGAGCTTGAGGGCGAAAAGAAAATACCGGTTCCGACCAAGAGCCTTCTCAATCTCAGCGATTGTCACGAATAAAAGAAAATAGAGGCGATGCGATCGCCTCTTTTCTATTCCACGCTTTTAAGCGATTCCACCATTTTGATCTTGCGGCTTTTCAGCGAGAAGAACAGATTCACGGCGAAAGCCACGACGAAAGTGAGAAGGAAGGCAAACACGTACGATATCGGCTTGATGAAATACAGATATTCAACAAGTTCCACGATATTCGTCCCGAGCACCAAAAGAAGGAAGGGGTATCCGCATAGCATCCCCAGAAGGCTTCCTAGAAGCGTGAGCGACATCGTTTCAAGCAAAAGTGAAAGAGCGATTTCGAAACGCGAGAAGCCAAGCACTTTGAGCGTCGCTATATCGCGCCCTCTCTCCACGAAATTGAGAAGCGAAAGGTTATATAAAACAGTCAAAGCGAGAAGGATCGCGAACACCTTCACGGCATTCGTCATGGCGATGACCCCGCCCATGATATCGGAGATATAGCTCTCCCACTCCTCTAGCGTCTCGCTTGAGATAACATACGACAAATCCTTGATTTTCGTATTGACGGTATCTGAAGAATATCCCTCCTTCAGATATACCTGCGCCCCTGAATAGACGAAAGAATCGATCGAGGCTTTCGCTAAGAAAGAAGCATCGTCATGGAGCATCACCCCGTGCGTAGCGAACCCTTCATACACCAAACCGACTTCCGCGGTGAGGCTCTTCCCCAAAAAGGCGAAAGTGACCTTATCCCCTTCTTTTGCCCCGATTAAGCGGGACACTTTTTGCGAAATCGCGACTTCGTCTTTGCCAAAGTTTATTTTATAGCAGCGCGAATCCTCTTTCAGAAGATAGACCCTGCTACTGGTGCTTGCCCCATTAGGGATCGAGATATCGGAAGAGGCGCTATAAGTGGCCTCAACCTCCTCCACTCCTTCAATGGCGAGGATATCCTTCCTAGCCTCTTCATAAGAGCGCGTGCTCACGAAAGTCGTCGTTATATCGAAATTGCGAAGGGTCGCAATATCCGAATCAATGCCATGGTATATCGTATCCTCAATCCCGAATCCGCATAATAAAAGGGCAGTGCAGCCTAAAACCCCGAAAGCCACCATCGCCGATTTCCCGATATTGAGGCGGATATTCCTGAAAGCCATTTTGATTGATAAGGCAACCACGCTCATCTTGCTCTCTTTTTTGAGCGGGCGCAGATGCACGCTTGGCTTTTTCGGGCGCATCGATTCGCTGGGGGGCAGAGCCACCTCTTTATGGCAGACGAGAAGGGTTATAAGCACGCTCAAAGCGAGGAAAACCACCGCCGTCAAAATCCCGTAAAGAAGCGGGAAAGAATAAGTCAGCGCCGGCAAAGTATAGAAAATGGCGTACTTGTTGCCCAGGATGTTCGGGATGAGAATCGGCCCCACAATCTCCCCAATAAGCGTCCCTAAGCCGACAAGAAGGAGAGTCAAAGACGAATAATGCCAATAAATCTCTTTCCTCGTCAAGCCGATGGCCTTAAGGGCGCCAATCTGGGTCCGCTCCTGGAGAATGTATTGGGAAAGGGTCGTCGAGATGACCAAAAACGCCACGAGGAAAAAGACGAAAGGGAAAACGAAAGTGAACTGCCGAGCCTGCGTGAGGTCATTGTCGAGAGTGATATAGAAAGGCATATCGCCCCTAGAGGCGGCGCGGAGCAAAGAAGAGGACGAACGCCCGTCGAAATAGTCGAGTATCTTGCTTTTAACCTCTTTAGACCTGCTCTCATCAGCCAAAGAGATGAGGTATTGATTGCCTTCGCTCCAATACTCATCGGAGAAAGAATGAAAGCCAAGGGCGAGATCGAAGGCTTTTTCGATAAGCTCGATCCCTTCATCTGTGTAATTATCGGCCAAAACCTTATGGAAAGCGTTCTTGAAGGTCTTATCCCCCAGTAAAGCCATCGATGGGTTATAGCTGCTCTTATTGATATTCTCCGGGTTATCCATGAATCCCGTCACTTTCACGGAAAGGGAAATCTCATTTGAGGCGAAAATATTCTTGCCGCCTTCTTTGAGATACGGCTCCAGATAAGAGGCGTATTTAGATAAGCCATAGCTTGACACATCCATCGACAAAGTGGCTTCATCCCCTAGCGAATAAGAGGAAAAGACATAGGAAGAGCCCTCTATTTTCTTCATCCCTTTATCCAAAAAGAAGAAATCGCCGTCGCTTCCATCGTTCAAGCATTCAACGTTGAATGGCTTAGAGATCGAGGGCAAAGAATGGGACACGGCCACGTAAGAGGAATATGAGCCGATCTCAATCGGGGCATATAGGCGGCTTTCGAGTTCATCGCCGTCATCCAAAAAGCCCTTGATTGCCGCTTCGTCTTTCTCATCATGCTTATCGACCGTCACCCAGATAGAGGCGAGGTTGCCCTCTTCATACACCGAATTCACGCGTTTCTCGAAGCTTTCGGCATTCGCGAGCAAACCCACGAAAAGGGTGACCGCGATAGCTCCGATTGCGATAACGGAAAGGAATTGAGCCCAGCTCTTTTTGATGGAGCGCAGGCGCATCTTGAAAAGAAGGAAAGCGGTCGATGGCTTTTTCACCACTCCACCTCCTCGATTCGCTTCGGGTTCTCTTTCTTTTCGTCGAGCACGATTCTTCCATCGCTTACGCGCAAAAGCCTCTCGGCGCAGTCGGCGATTTTCGAATTGTGCGTCACGATGATGACGGTTTTATGGTAGTCCTTGCTCACGGAAGAGAGCAGTTTGAGGATCGAGGCGCCCGTTTTGCTATCAAGAGCGCCCGTTGGCTCATCGCAAAGCAAGAGGCGCGGATTCTTCACAATCGCCCTAGCGATCGCAACGCGCTGCTGCTCGCCGCCGGAAAGCTGAGCCGGGAAATTGTTCGCCCGCTCTTTCAAGCCGACGTTCTCGATGACTTTTTTGGCATCGAAGGGGTTTTTGGCCACGCTTGCGGCAAGCTCGACGTTCTCAAGGGCCGTGAGATTCGGCATGAGGTTATAGAATTGGAAAACAAAGCCGATTTCCTCGCGCCTATATCTCTCAAGCTGCTTGCTATCGTATTTGGCGATATCCTCGTTTTCGATGAAATAGCTTCCGCTGGAGGATTTATCCATCCCCCCGAGAATATTGAGCAGAGTGCTTTTGCCAGCCCCGGATGGGCCCAAAATCACCGCAAAAGTGCCTTCTTCAAGCGAAAAAGAAACGCCATTCAAGGCCTTGACTTCATTCTCTAGGCCTTCGTTATATATCTTCCTAAGATCTTTTACCTCGATTTGACTCATAGCCATCCCTTTCCAGAACGAGGGCTATTTTAGCAAATAAGAAAGAAGGCCGTTATTAAAATAACGAGATTGATCAATATCCGCCCTTTTGTTGAATAAAGCTCAGTTGAGGCTGTAGTCTTTGCTGCGATTGACTCTATAAGCTCCGGCGAAAATCAAAATGAGGGAAGCGACATAGAAGAGAGCCTTGAGCAATTCCTGAACGCTGAAAGATCCGCCATTCAGTAGCGTTATGATGAGCACAACGATGTAAGATACGGCCACAAAAACGGAATAAACGAGAGAAGAGAAAGCAAAGACATTGCCAATCAGTTTGTTGTGGATGAACAAATAGACGAATCCGCAAGAGATGATAAGGAGATAAACCATCTTGGCAAGCGAATTGATGATTGTCGTGGCTGCAGCGCTTCCAAAGGAAAGGGAATAAGAGCCAGTGATGATCAAAATGAGCAATGACGGGGCGATGGCTTTGATGGTGCCAGTGCATCCCTTCCCGCCGAAAAGGAAATAGAAATAGAAGCCGACGATGAGAATAAGCACGAATATCTCAACGATGAACTTCATGAGGGAAGATAAGTCGGAGCCCAAGGAAGGAAGGCCTTCGGAGAGCAGATAATAGACTACAAGCGTGATGCCTGAGAGCAAAAAATAGATGTGGGCAAGCGGAGTTTTGCGTTTGGTTGAAGAACTCATAAATAAAACCTCTTTTTGAACAGGCGACATTATAAAACAAAGAGAACGCGATGAAAGGAAGAAATAAAACAATTCCCTATCAAAAAACTCAAGTCATCGTTTTGGTAAAAATAATGTATGGTCTGCCTCTTTCATGAAGAATCGTGCAAGAATCGCATCCAACAAAAAAGGATTGATGTTTCATTCATCAATCCGTCATTGCAGCATGGTGACCCAGCCCGGAATCGAACCGGGGATTCAACCTTGAGAGGGTTGCGTCTTAACCTCTTGACCACAGGGCCGCGCAAGTATTTAACCACTACGATTAAATTCTTGCAAGGAAATTAAGCGCGAAGGGAAGCCGCTAAAGCGATAAGCCTCCCTTTCACGCGTTTTTCGCCGAGAATTTCGATGATTTCATGGAGATTGGGCGACTGTTTTGACCCAGTCAGGGCTATGCGGATGATTTCCGCGAAATCGCTGACGTTGCCTCTATATGCGTCAGGATTGGCCTTATAATCGCGGTTGGCGATGGCAAAATTGAGCGAAGATGCCACTTCTTTCAAGGCATTCCACCACGTCGCTTCATCAGTTCCGAAAAGCATTTTGTCGGCGACTGCATCCAAGCATTCGGCGATCGTCTCTTCGCTTAATTTCTCGTTCCAAGGCAACGGAGAAGCAACCAGTTTTGCGTAATCCTCATCGAAGAAGAAAGCAGTCATTGGGGCGATATCGCTATATTTGGCATAGTCTTTGCGCGGATTTGGTCTATCTTTCTCGATATCGAGGATTTTTGAAAAATAAGCTGGATCTGCATTGATTTTGCTGAATAGAGCGGAATCGTAAACCTCGCTCCACGCTTTGACTTTTCCAAGCAAAGTCGCTGCGCGTTCCTTAGCGAGCACCTCTTTGCAGAAATAGTTGAGCTTTCCTTCGTCGAATAAGGCGCCATCAAGCGACATCTTATCGAGAGAGAAATGGAAAGAGGAGATATCAAGGTTCTTGCTCTCGATCGTCCATTCCTCGAAATTGGAATTGGCGATGCTCATCAAATACACTTTTACGCCGTCTGTGGGGTAACCGAGCTTCAAGAAATAGGAAACGGCAGCCTCCGGGTCTTTGCGTTTCGAAAGCTTTCTCTTATTGCCGTGATCGAGTTTCATGATGACGGGCAAATGGGCGTATTTAGGGGCTTTCCAGCCAAGGGCGCGGAAAAGCTCGAGATGGATCGGGGTCGAAGGGATCCATTCTTCCCCACGCGTGACGATCGTCGTTCTCATGAAATGATCATCCACCACATGGGCGAAATGGTAAGTGGGGAGCCCATCCGCCTTATAGATAACGATATCGACGTCATTGTCAGCCAAATCGATGTCTCCGCGGATTTCATCATGGAAGGTTATTTTCTTTTCGTGATCGCCGCTGCTTTTGAAACGGATAACCCACGGGGTCCCGTTTTTCACGCGCTCGATTTGCTCATCGACGGAAAGATTGCGGTCGCGGGCGTATTTCCCGTAGTATCCAGGGATGATTTTGTTTGCTTCCTGGAATTCGCGAAGCTTCGCCAAATCCTCGCTCGTGGCAAAATCAGGGTAGGCTAAACCCCTTTCGATCAAGTTTTTGATGACAATGCGGTAGATGTCCGCTCTTGCGCTTTGCTGGTATGGGCCGTATTCGCCTTTATCGCCGGAAGGGAAATACCCTTCATCGGCGACGATGGAGAATTTCGCAAGCTGCTCGATAAGCTCATCGGCGCTCCCCGCAATGGTGCGCTTGGTGTCGGTGTCCTCGAGCCTAAACATATAAACGCCGCCGCTATCTTTGGCGATGGTGTGTCCGATAAGGGCAGTGAATAAGGAGCCAGTATGCAAAAAGCCGGTTGGGGAAGGAGCAAAGCGGGTGACTTCCGCCCCTTCTTTCAAAGAACGCTCTGGATAGCGTTTCTCAAGATCATCAATCGTCCCCTTAACCGTAGGGAATAGTAGTTCCGCCAATTCCTTTGTGTCTGCCATAAAATAACTCCGTTGAAAGCAAAAGTGATTATAGTCTTCTTCCTCCTTCTCTTCTACGGCTTCTTTCTATAAGAAAGATGGCGTGAAGATGCCTGCTGGTCCGATTTTTCTCTTTTTGCTCCTTGATTAAGCCTTCTCCATTCCCTATAATAACGGGGCTCTAAGCGAGTGCAGGTGTAGTTCAATGGTAGAACGCGACCTTGCCAAGGTCGACACGCGGGTCCGATTCCCGTCACTTGCTCCAGTTGGTCTTCACCCCGGATTTCCCGGGGTTTTTGTTTATTCGCAAATGTCTTGCATCACTCGTCTTCATCATCGTCTTCGTCTTGATATATGTAATTCGGATCGTCATTGTCTTCGAGCTTTTCGCCTTGTTTGAGCAAATCGTCCATCTGCTTTTTGCTTTCATCTATCTCCTTTTCGATTTCTTTTTTCTCCTCTTCGCTCAATCTGGAAAGAAATTTACGGCAATATCCCTCCATCATGCCAATCGAATAGGAGATGAACGAGAAGCTGTATTTCCGGAAAAGGAAATCGAGAACATAAACGTAGTACGACAAGAAAGGCAGCGATACGAATATAGAGACGGATAAAGCGAAAGACACAAGGCCAGCGGCGGATAAATATGGGCGGAGAAAAAACCAACCAAGAGCCAAAGCGGCGAAAAAGAAAATCAAGAAGAGGGCGAAAAGAGGGGCTAACGAAGACCGATAATCGCGCCCATATTGAGGACGGGCCTTCCTTAGCCCACCAAGATATATCTCATTGAGAAGGCGCTGCGAGCTGCCCGCTAAATGCGCCCTCAAAAAAGGATTGATGGCATAAGAGGCGATTCTATAGATGAGGATAAGCGCGAAAGAGGCTGAACCGAGTAGAGAGATAACGTCGAAAAACAAGGAAATAGGCTCATTCGTCTGGATTAACCTATATGCGCTTTCGTATTGCTTATATTGGAATATTTGATTCAAAACCTCCTCCAAATCGGATGCAAAAGTCGAATACATCGAAGAGAAAAGCGGGTTCAGGGCATAAAAAAGAACGAGTTCCAGCAAAAAGGCTAAAAAGAAGGAAATGATGGCGTTGCACCAAAAACAGTAAGATCCGTGAAAAGGAGCGCGGAAATAAGAGAAAAAATAGCCAAACGATTTCTTGGATGAAATATCGCCGCCTTTATGCCCATCGCAAAGAGAGACGGTAAGGCTAAAAAACATCGGCATGACGATGAAAGGGACCACGAAAAGAAGCGTGGTCGGGAAAAAGGCGCCCAAGAGCAATGAAGGCACGGCAATAAGCCCGAAAGAAAGGGATAAAGGCCAAGAATAAGGCAGATTCCTTTTGTAGCGGGAAAAAGCCAATTCCCTTATCGAGCGCTGTTTTGAGGCATCAATCCCCATTCTTCACGCGCTCCTTGTCTTCATGCAACGAGACCATGACTTTCTCAAGCTCCTGGCTGACGAAAGGATAAACATCGTTTTTCTCGTATGCCGAAACGACTTTCCCCAAGCGCGAGAGCGGAGTGAGCAGTGGCTCATCGCGCCTAGAATCGATCGGGGTGATGAAGCAATCGTCGTTCACGAGGACAATCCCCACGAGAAAAGAGGTATTGATGCCGCTCGCTTTCGAAAAACGTTCCAAAGCCTGCTTGGACTGGAGGATGGGATTCGCCACCTTCTTCTTTTTGTCTTTCTTGAAGTAGTTGATCCAATAAGCATCGGTGCTTTTCCCGCTCACCGCCCCTTCGTAATAGATATCGGTGATGACGTAAATGAATTTATCGCCGCCCAAAACATGGTCGATATGGACGTAATCGCTCCCTCCTAGGCGATAAAGAATGTCATTAACGAGGTAATAATCGCCTTTCTGGGCTTCTTTCATCACTTTACGGTAATAAAAGCGCGTCACGTTGCGCTTCATGAAAAAGGCTTTCAAACGATTATGGAAAAACAAATAAAGCAAAAGGAAAACGCAAATCGTCACGATAACGACAAAAAGCGTGAGACGTGCGTAGTAAGGCATATAGGATCAATCGGCGAATTTCTCGGCAGCTTCGATTGATACTTCAATCATATTCACCAAACCTGCTTGCCTTTCCTCCGGGGAAATCTGCGTCGTTCCGTAAATGAGGTCGCTGACCGTGCAAATCGCCAAAGCTTTCTTATTCAAAGTGGCGGCTTTCTCATATAAAGCGTAAGCCTCCATTTCGGTACCGAGCACCCCGAGAGATTGCCACTTTTTCCAAATGGTTGAATCAGCGTCGTAGAAAGTGTCGCTTGAAAGAATATTGCCAACGTAATAGGCGCCTTTGCGTTTTTCCGCCGCTTCTACCGCTGCTTTAAGAAGAGGGAAAGAGGCAATCGCGCTCCATGTCCCGCCTTTTAAATCGTGTTGGCCCATCCAATTGCTGTTGGTGCAAGCGCCTTCCCCGATGATGAGATCGCGGCAATTGATATATGGCTGAAGCGCGCCAATCGTGCCGACTCTGATAATGGCCTCTACCCCGTATTGGGTGAAAAGCTCATGGGAATAAATGCCAATGGAAGGCATGCCCATGCCACTTGGCATCACGGAAATCCTCTTCCCGTTTTCGCTATAACCAGTATAGCCAACCATCCCGCGGATAGAGCATACTTCCTTGGCGTCCGTCAGGAAATTCTCGGCAATCCATTTCGCGCGAAGGGGATCTCCTGGCATCAAAACGACTTTCGCAAAAGTCCCATTGGCGGCGTTTATGTGCGGTGTTGACATAATCAATAC
>CAVKAR010000023.1:0-22761 GCA_963654425.1 Lachnospiraceae bacterium | reverse complement strand
TCGGAGGTCAGGGCGTTTGGAATTTGATGGTAGTATTTTCTATGAAAAGTTTAGGTTTAAAAGAATAATCGCCTTATTTCCGGAGGCCGAAAGTAAGGAAATTTAAGGGGCGATTTAAGCTAAATGAGAGTTTTTTTATCGCTAGTTTGGTTGGAAAAGAGATCAGGAAGGCCGACGCCTAAAGCGTAAGCGATCCGCACGAGTACTTTGATTGAGGGATTGCGCAATCCCCTTTCCAAATCGCTGAGATAGCTTTTCGCGACGCCCGCTTCAAAAGAAAGGCGGAGTTGGCTTAGCCCCTTCTTTTTTCTGAGCTCGGCAACGCGCTTCCCCAAAAGAAACAAAGCGTCATCGGCTCTTCTTTCTTCATCGTTCATTTGCCTTTTTCCTCCAAATACAGGGAATGTATAAACCTGAGCAGGTGGTTGACGTTGCTTTTGCTAACTTCGCTTGCAAGCTCTTCGCTGAGCCCAACGCTCAGCTCTTGGAGCGAGGCGTCGGGAGAGGCGAGGCGAATGGAAGTCAAAGCCGATAGTTTCGGGTTGCCTATTTTTGCGATAACACCTCTTTCATTGAGAAAAGTTATCTCCTCGATTTGCCGCTCGCTCGCCTTAAGCGTCTTCCCCATATTCGCGGCATCGAGATTCCCGAGCCTATTCGTTTGGTTGGAGAAATCACGGTCGATTCTGACGTTCTCGAAATAAAGGCATGACTCTTTCGCCCCAAGCAAAATCAGGAAGTTGCTGATTTCGTCGGCTTTCTTCAAATAGCAAATCCATTCATTTCTCCGCTTGCAGCAATTCGCGTGAAAAGAGGCGCCGCCATAATGATTGATCGTCTTAGCAAGCCACTTGGCGTAATTTTCCTCATAAATGGCTATTTCGAGATGATAGGAGGTGCTTTTCGGGCTATTGACCGAGCCAGCGGCAAGAAAGGCTCCGGCGAGAAAAGAAGGGAATTCCTCATCGCTTACGCCTATAGAAGGCATTCCCTTATCAAGCAAAGAAATATTCAGATCGTCCAATATCTCCTCCACGCCATTATCGACAATGATGAGATAGTTGATTCTTTTGAGAAAACCTGCGCTCCTGGTGTAGGCAAAACGGGCAGGGGCGGAATAGCAGGCATGCAAATATTGATACACCACTTTCGCGATGGACGCCTTCTCGCTTCTGGCTTCGAGAATCTCTTTGCCGTCTTTATAAAGCAAATGGCCGTTGATTTTGATGAAGCTTGTCAAAAAAGCCCGCATTTCCTGCTTGGATCTTTGGATTTTGGCCACTTCATCCTTGACGGAGGAAGCAAAAGACTGCGTTTTATCGTTTGCCATTGTTTCTTAAATAGGCGATGGCTGAGGCACTTGCGATCGCCCCATCGCTAGCGGCGGTCACGACTTGGCGAAACCTCTTCTTTCTGATATCGCCGACGGAGAAAAGACCATCGAGATTCGTGCACATGTTCTCATCGGTCACGATGAAGCCGTTCTCTTTCTCTAACGGCAAAGACGAGAGGAAATAGGAGGAAGCTTCTTCATGGAGGAGGGGGAATACGGCTGCTAAAGGAAGCGATTTCTCTTCTCCATCCATTTCATAAATGAGCCCTTCTACTTTATCTTCTCCTTCGATGCGCTTCACTATGGCCCCTTCCACCACTTTGATTTTATCGTCGATATTCATGGTGGGGTCTTTTTCGGTCAAGAAGAGATATATCTCATCCGTCAATGAGACTAGATAAGAAGCCTCCGAGATGGCTTTTGCCCCTTTCCCGATGACAGCCATCCGCTTCCCTTTGAAGAAACGCCCATCGCAGGTAGCGCAATAAGAGACGCCTTTGTGGAGGAGCTTCTTTTCCCCTGGCAAAGTCGGAACGTTGTCTAATCCCGTAGCGACGATCACGCATTTGCTTCGATATGTTCCTGCATCGGTTGAGACGATGAAGATATCGCTATCCTTTTTGACCTCGTTCACGCACCCGTAAGTCAGATTGACGCCATTAGAGGAAACCGATGATAAAAACGAATTCGCCAAAGATAAGCCGGAGATAGAGGGATAACCCGGATAGTTATCGATTTGAGGGATGGTCAAAAGCTTCCCTCCTGGCGCCCCTTTATCGAGCAGCAAGACTTTTTTGTTGGCCCTTCCTAAATAAAGAGCGCTCGTTAAGCCGGCAGGACCAGCGCCTACGATGATTGCGTCAAATTTATCCATACTTCATCACTTCCACTATAAGTGTACTTTGATTCGCGTCTAAGAACAAAGCCATATGCTTCCAAACGCCTTTTTCCTTCCACGCTTAAGGCGCTTTCTTCTCAGTTTCAAAACATCCAGTCAAATCATTATTTCGATCAATTGCGCGATTGAGGCAATGACATCACCACATCATTGATTCATCTGTGTCACCAATTACCTTTTTTGGTGTAACGGACATGCCGTTTAATCAGCGAGTTTTGCGCATTTAATCGAATCAAGCGATTCAAAAAACGATAACCCTATATCGAAAAAGCAAAATAATCCTTTCGCTTTTGCTACGCGATATTCAGCAAACAGGCATTGCTCAATCTTCTTTTTTCGACGGCATTGGGGCAAGCTCCCTAACCGGTTTGAAAGTCATCAAATAGTCGATGGAAAGAGTTGCGCTCCATGCCGCAAAGCCGATAAACAGGAAGAAGCCATAGGAAAGAGAATAAGTGATTTCAAGATTGGATGAAGTCATGGTATCTAACCCATTCGTTAGGCCTTTGCCGAACAAGAAGAAGCAAATCCCGAGAATAAAGAGAATAGACCCGATAAGGGATGCGATTTTCGATTCTTTTTCCTTGTTTTTATAAATGAGGATGGCGCTTACAATCATCACAAACGAAGCGAGAATTGCAAGGATAAAACCAACGAGCAATAAAGGTGTCTTTCCTTCAAATAACACCGCAAAACCCGAATAGGTGCTGAGCAACGTGGCATTGTTGTTGCCGTCTGTATAGCCACCGCTATAGGAAGGGAGGAAGAGGAAGAATACCGCTAAAAGGGTGATGCAGCTGGAAACGAGAGGCAAAATATAAGCCTTATGGCTCTCGTTCTTTTTGTAGTAATCGTAAAAACGGAAATAGGTGCATAAGGCTAAGCCGATGACGATATAGATAAGGGAATTGCAGACGCTCCAAGCGTTATCCGCGCCCATATTGAAGGAGGAATTCCTCATCGGCTCCATGATGACGCGTACCACGCCGTACCAAATGAAATAGAAACCGGTCAAATCGCCCCTGACCAAATATTTTTTGCAAAGCTTCCCAAGAAGATAGACGATGATGAAATAACCGGCGATGTTGAAGATGCTCTCAATGAGGAAAAGCGGGACATTGATCATCCCTTCCGCAAGGAATTTGCCAGTGTATCCGTCAAAGTGCATTTGGTTCCTGATCCAGGAAGGGAGCCACATCCACGCAGATTGATCGACCGTTTGCCCATATACCTCGTTGTTGAAGAAGTTTCCCCATCTGCCGATGGCTTGAGCGAGCAATATCGTGGGGACGCAAGCATCCATCGTAAAACGCGGATCGCAGTATTTCCTGGCGAATTTGATCAAAAGGTAACCGGCCAAAACACCGGCGACGGCACCCCCTAAAATGGTGAGCCCTCCATCCCAGATGGCGAAAGGATTGCCTTTGCCATTGGCGAATTCGCGCTCATAGTTGCCAACGACATACCATACTCTCGCCCCGATGATGCCAGCGGGGAAAGCAATAAGGATGACGATATCGAGAAGGCCATGCCTTTTGTATTCTTTATACATGATGCGGTCAGCCACAAAATAGGAAACGAGAGCCCCGCTTACGATGATGACGCCATACCAGGCCAAATGGAAATCGCCGGATTTGCTCCTAGAGGCGGCGCTCACCCAATAAAAGCCGTCTGCGCCTATGGCAAAGCCGCTTACCAAAGGATAGGTCAGCCAAGGGGAAAGGCCTTCCATAAAGACCAAAAACCCCGCAAAAGTCGTCGCGATTGAAATAAAGAAGACAAAATTCAGTTCTTTTGAAAGCGCCTTTTCCATCTTTTCCTTTTTCGAGCGGATGATGGCGCTGGAGATAAGCAAGGCGAGACTACCTCCAAAAAGGAAAAAGCCAATCAAGAACAACGACATGTATAAAGCGCGATCAACGTTCCACTCATCGTGGATGAGATACGTGCCTAAAGAGGCGAGCAAACTTCCAAGAGCGATAATCCCGGCATATCCATAGAAATATTTCCTATCAGAGGAAGCAAAGCTCTTTTGGCCTGGGCTATGAATGAAATAATGAACGAATTTGCCTAGCAATGTCGAAGATGCTACAACGGATAATAGACCGATAATCTCTAAAATAATTCCTGGTACCATAACTCTAATACTCTACTACTCATATTGGCCTTTGTCTTTCGCTATTTTGAGCGTTTTCTTCAAATATTGCCCAGTATAGGAAGAGGATACTTCCGCCACTTCCTCCGGCGTGCCTGTGGCAATGATATTTCCGCCTTTGTCTCCGCCTTCTGGCCCTATATCGATGATGTAATCGGCGACTTTGATGATATCGAGATTGTGTTCGATCACGATAACGGTGTCGCCATGATCTACCAAGGAAGACAAAACCTTGATAAGGCGCTTGACGTCATCTGTGTGCAAACCTGTCGTCGGCTCATCAAGAACATAGAGGGTCTTGCCAGTTCCTTTTCTTTGAAGCTCATTCGCAAGTTTGACTCTTTCCGCTTCCCCTCCCGATAGCGTCGTGGCGGCTTGGCCTAATTTCACATAGCCCAATCCAACATCGTATAGTGTCTTCAAGGAATGGAATATCTTAGGGCGCGAGGAAAAGAAATTCAGCGCTTCCTCCACTCTCATCTCAAGCACATCGTAGATCGATTTTCCTTTGTATAGGCACGATAGAGTCTCTTCATTGTAGCGTTTTCCGTCGCATTCATCGCATTTCACATAGACGTCGGGAAGGAAATTCATCGGAACGTAAGTCACGCCCGCCCCTTGGCATTTCTCGCATCTGCCACCAGGAACGTTGAAAGAGAATCTGCCTTTGTCGAATCCTCTTGCGCGAGCTTCTTCCGTCTCGGCGAATAAGGCACGGATATCATCAAACACCTTCACGTAGGTCGCCGGGTTGCTGCGTGGGGTTCTTCCAATCGGATCTTGGGAAATAGGGACGAGTTTATCTATATTGTCCAACCCCGAAATCGAGGCATAAGCTCCAGGGAAGGTTTCATTGCCCGTAAGGTTTTTCTCAATTGCCTTAACGAGCGTCTCGTTGACGAGAGACGATTTTCCTGACCCTGACACGCCAGTGACGACGATGAATTTTCCAAGAGGGAAAGTCACGTTCACTTTCTTGAGGTTGTGGCAAGAAGCCCCTTTGAGGACAATGCTCTTGCCGTTTCCCTTTCTTCGCTCTTTCGGGATGGGGATGAATTTCTGCCCCGATAAATAAGCACCCGTTATGGAAGATGGGCAATTTTCGATTTCTTTCTCGCTGCCGCTTATGACGATATTTCCGCCATGCACCCCCGCCCCGGGGCCGACATCGACCATATAATCGCTTGCTCTCATCGTGTCTTCATCATGCTCAACCACAATGAGCGTATTGCCTAAATCGCGCATTTCCTTGAGCGTCTCGATAAGTTTTTCATTGTCTTTTTGATGCAAGCCGATCGATGGTTCGTCAAGGACATAGAGGACGCCTGATAAACGGCTCCCGATTTGCGTCGCTAAACGGATACGCTGGCTCTCTCCGCCGGAAATAGTCATAGCGAGGCGCGACAAAGTCAGGTAATTGAGGCCGACATTGCTGAGGAATTTGGCTCGGTTGTATATTTCTTTCAAAACGAGGTCGGCGATTTTAAGTTCGTTCTCAGCCAAGGAATCCCTTGTTTTCTCCGTCCAAGAAAGAAGCTCGTCTATCGATAAGCAGGTAACCTCATATATATTTAGTCCGTTCACTTTCACGGCAAGGGCCTTCTCATTGAGCCTTGCCCCATGGCAATGTAGGCATTCGCTATCGCGCATGAAGGACTCGTAATAGTCGAGCATCCACTTTGATGAACTATTGGCATAAAGCCTTTCGATTTTGCTTTTGACGCCTTCCAAAACGCCATGCTTGTGCATGATGTTGCCGCTCACCGTCCTTATTTCGCGGTCAATTGGTTTCTCTGAGCCATACAAGACGATGTGCCTTTGTTTGTCGCTTAAATCCTGCCAAGGGACATCGTAAGGGATTTTGTAGGTATCCAAAAGGATGCAGAAATCCTGCCATTCGATGTTGGCGCTCCCTACGAGATTCTTGTAATACCTGATACAGCCTTCGTTGATTGTTTTGGAGGGGTCTGGCACGAGCAAATCCGTAGCGACCGATCTATTTATGCCTAATCCGTGGCAAACAGGGCACGAGCCCATCGGAGCATTGAAAGAGAAGAGGCGCGGCTCTAGTTTAGGGACTGAGAAACCGCATTCTGGGCAAGTATGGTTGCTGGAGATAAGGCGTTCGCCTTCATTGGTTAGAACGATGATCTCACCATGCCCTTCATCGAGGGCGATTGATACATCGTCGCTCACTCGCGAGCGTATATCATCCTTCATGATGATCCTATCGACCACTAAATCGATGGAATGGCGCTTGTTTTTGTCTAGCTCAGGAACCTCATCGAGAAGCATTATCTCCTTATCCACGCGTACGCGCGCATACCCTTTTTTCTTCAATGATAAGAAAACGTTCTTTTGACTGCCTTTCTCCTGTTTCACGATAGGGGCAAGAATCTGAATTTTCTCGCCTTCTTTGTAAGATAGGATGATATCGGTGATGGCGGTTGGCGAAAAAGCCACAATCGGTATGTTGTGCTTCGGGCAAATGGGCACGCCGACGCGAGCGAAGAGCAAACGCAGAAAATCATATATCTCCGTTACCGTCCCCACGGTTGAGCGCGGATTGTGGGATGTTGTTTTCTGATCGATGGAAATGGCTGGCGAAAGCCCTTCGATGCTATCGACATCAGGTTTATCCACGCCGCCTAGAAATTGGCGGGCATAAGGAGATAGCGATTCAACGTATCTTCTTTGACCTTCAGCGTATATCGTGTCGAAAGCAAGGGTGCTCTTCCCGCTTCCGCTTAACCCAGAGAAAACAGTAAGCGTATTTTTGGGTATGGCGACATCGATATTTTTCAAGTTGTTCTCGCGGGCGCCTTTGACGATGATGTAGTTTCTTGAATCCATAGAGGTAATTATAGATGCATCGCTTTTTCTTCCTAGCAAAATGCGCTTTCCAAAAGGAAAAAGATGGTTGAAATTCAGCAAAGGGAAATAGCGCTGCAACTGACTGTTAACTAAACGTTAACTAAGAACGTTTCGATAAAACCTAAATTTTTGTATTCAAAATTCTGTTTTTGCCTTTTTGCTGCAACCAAAAACCATATCCTCGATGGCAGAAATTGCCGACATAAGCAACGATATCTTCTAATCCGCGTGAAAAGAGCGAAAGACTCGTCTATAATAGCCTACGCGTCGGGACGTAGCGCAACTTGGTAGCGCGCTTCCTTGGGGTGGAAGAGGTTGTGAGTTCAAATCTCATCGTTCCGACCATTGCTCTTATAATCGCCATCCGATCGGAAAGGAACGGTCGGGTTTTTTATTTGTCCCCATCTACCGATCTTTGTGTATATTTGTGTATATTTAAAATTCTTGTGTATATTTGTGTATATTTATCTCCCGATTGAGGACTATAGAACCTTATATAGACAACAAAAAGACCGCTCCACGAGAGGACGGTCTTTTCTGTCTATACGTTATCTCTTATATAAGATTATAAGCCGAACTTCTTGATGGCTTCATAACGCTGACGCGCATACTTCTCGCACTTATCGAGAAGCTCATCGGCGTGAGTTGGATTCACAACCGGAAGTTGAGCGAATCTCGTCTCGTGCATGACGAAGTCGCGTAGATGCTCGAAGTGTGGCTCTGGGGCGTCAAGCTCAAGAGCTGCTTTGCCTTCCGCGAGTTTCCTCGGGTCGTAGCGGAATGGGACGAAATAGCCGCATTCGACGGCGTCCTTTTCCTCTTTGAAGGAATTGACGAGCCCGCCTTTGACGCCTTGGTTGATGCATGGGCAGTAGCAGATGATAAGAGATGGCCCGTTATAGGACTCAGCTTCCTTGAAGGCTTGGATGGCCTTAAGCGGGTTGGCGCCTAAAGCAATCTGGGCGACATAGACGTGCTGATAAGCCATCGCCATGAGGGCAAGGTTCTTCTTGGCCTCTTTCTTTCCGCTTGCCGTGAACTTGTTTATAGAGCCGGTTTGCGATGATTTTGAGGCTTGTCCACCCGTATTGCTGTATAGCTCGGTATCAAGGACCATGACGTTGACGTCGGCCTCATTAGCCAAAACGTGATCGAGTCCGCCATATCCGATATCGTAGCTCCAGCCATCCCCTCCGACGATCCAGACGCTCTTGTCGATGAGGTCGCGCTCATAGAGCTTAAGCTCTTTGACCGCTTCGTTTTTGCTCTCGTCGACGAGTTTGAGGAGAGTTGGAACAAGGGTGCGGATCACATCGCGGTTCTTGACGTTATCAAGATATTGTTTCGCAGCATCCTTGAGTTCGTTAGAGACGTCATCAGCGGCGATGGTGGCATTGAGGATGCGAATGATTTGCATCATCTTGTAATCGCTTGCGATTCTCATGCCGAAGCCATATTCGGCATTGTCCTCGAATAAGCTATTCGCCCAAGCTGGGCCATTGCCGTTATTATCTTTGACGAATGGGGTAAGCGGGGTTGAGCCGCAATAGATCGAGGAGCAGCCGGTCGCATTGGCGACGAGCATGTCTTTCCCGAATAATTGCGAGAGCAAACGGTAATATGGGGTCTCTCCGCATCCTGCGCAAGCTCCGCTCACTTCCATATAAGGCATCAAGAAGCCGACGCCTTTCGGCGAGGTGAGAGGGAATTTATCGCTCTTGTAGCTAACTTTCTTGTAGCAGTAGTCGGCTCCTTCTTCTTGGTTCGCGACGCTCTTCGCTTCAACCATTTTGAGGGCAAAGTGGTCATTGCCGAGTTTTTTGGCAGTGACATTGGCCATACACTCGCTCACGCATAAGCCGCACCCTACGCAGTTCTCGGTCGAGACTTGGATACGGTATTTAAGGCCCTTGACGGCAGGTCCGCCCATCGCGTCTTTGAGGCCTTCTTTCACGACAGCGGGAGCATTCTCCACTTCTTTCTCATCGAGTAGGAATGGACGGATGGTGGCGTGAGGGCAAACGAAGGCGCACTGGTTGCACTGGATGCAGTAGGCTGGGTTCCAGCTTGGGACGGTGGCAGCGATCGCACGCTTATCCAAGAAAGTGCTATTTGGCTCCATCGTGCCATCGCGAAGCTCGAATTTGCGGAAGACGCTCGTTGGGAGATTGTCGCCATCGAGGGCGCCTATAACATTGTAATATTCGTCGCGATATTCATCGCCCGTGTTGCTCTTCACGCGGTGCACGGGGAGATTGACCCATGATGGATCGACTTTAACCTCGCGCAAGCCTTCAGCGCCGGCATCGATGGCTTTGTAATTGAGCTCAACCACGGCCTGGCCTTTCTTGGCGTAGCTCTTCTCGGCGAATTTCTTCATCCATTTCTGGGCTTCCTCATATGGCATTATCTGCTCATTGAGTTTGAAGAAAGAGGCTTGGAGAGTGGTGTTGGTATGGCGCCCCATGCCGATTTCGGCTGCGATTTTATTCGCGTCGATGACATAGAATTTGGCTTTCTTCTCCGCCAAAAGGTGTTTCATGCGGTTCGGCATGACTTTGTAGAGCGTTTCATCGCTCATATCGGTATTGAGCAAGAACGTACCGCCGACTTTGAGGTTTTTGATGATGTCGAATTGCATGATATAGCTATCAAGCGAGCAAGAGATGAAGTCGGCGTCTTTGACGTAATATTCGCTGTGAATCGGGGTTTTGCCGAAACGGAGGTGGCTTCTAGTGACGCCGCCGCTCTTCCTGGAATCGTACTGGAAATAGGCTTGAGCGTATTGGCCAGTGGCATCGCCGATGATCTTGATGGAGCTCTTGTTGGCCGAAACCGTGCCATCGCTCCCTAAGCCGTAGAAGAGGCAGGAAGTATAATCGTGATCAATCAAGAAGCTCTCATCGACTGGGATCGATAAATGGGTGACATCATCTTCAATGCCGACGGTAAAGCCAGTCCAATGATTGGCGTTATCGAGGAAATCGTAAACGCTCTTGATGTCTTTCGGCTGGGTGTCTTTCGAGCTTAAGCCGTACCTTCCGCCGATGACTTCGATGTCATTGCGGCCGGTTTGCTTAAGAGCGGCCACGACGTCGAGATAAAGAGGCTCGCCTTCCGCACCGTCTTCTTTGGTGCGGTCAAGGACGGCGATCTTCTTGACGGAGGCAGGGATTGCCTTTGAAAGCAGCTCGACGCTGAAAGGGCGGTAAAGATGGACTTTGATAAGACCGACCTTCTCGCCTTTTTTCGTTAAAGCGTCAACGACTTCGCCGGCGGTCTCGGTGACGCTGCCCATCGCGATGATGACCTTATCGGCCTCTGGATCGCCATAATAGACGAATGGGGCATAGGTTCTGCCCGTTAAGCGGGTTGCTTCAGCGAAGTATTTCTCCGCGACCTTGATAACGTTCGCGTGATCAAGGTTTTGGGCTTCACGAGCCTGGAAATAGATATCGTCATTCTCAGCTCCGCCCCTAGTGACAGGATGAGAATGCGGGTTGAGGGCATTGGCCCTAAAAGCCTCGACTTTATCCATCGGAAGGAGTTTCTTCCATTCTTCTTTGTCGACGAATTCGACGTGCTGGACTTCGTGAGAGGTGCGGAAGCCATCGAAGAAATGGATGACTGGAAGGCTTGAATCGATCGCTGTCAAGTGGGCAACGGGGGTTAGATCGGCGATTTCTTGGACTGAGCCTGAGCAAATCATCGTGGCGCCGGCTTGGCGAACGGCGTAAACGTCAGCGTGGTCGCCGAAAATCGAAAGGGCGCGGGTCGCCAAAGAGCGGGCGGCGACGTGAAGGACGGCCGGAAGCATCTCCCCGACCCATTTGTAAACGTTCGGGATCATGAGGAGCAATCCTTGGGAAGCCGTATAGGTGGTCGCCAAAGCCCCTGCTTGAAGGGCGCCGTGAACCGCGCCGGAAGCGCCGGCTTCGCTTTGCATCTCCACCACCTTGACGGTCGAAGAGAAGAAGTTCTTCTCGCCTTTGCTTGCGAGCACGTCCACGAGTTCGGCCATCGGCGAAGACGGTGTAATCGGATAAATGGCCGCTACCTCGGAAAAGTAGTAGCTTTCCATCGCCGCAGCCGTATTGCCGTCGACGGATTGGAAATTCTTTTTGATATCAGACATTTGTTTCTATGTCTCCTTAACGAGAATAAGTATAGGATTTCGCCACCACCCTTACAATCGAGATTTGCTAGGAAAAGGAGAAAACACTCTTTTAGAGTGAATTGGCAAAAGAAGGCAAAAGCGATTAGGCATAACTAACTTATTTCAATCGCTATTTAGCCGGATTTGGTCACTTAACGTACTTAGGAGAGCGTCTATTGGATCAATTATTTGGCATTGAGCATTTCCATAACGCCATAGGATGTCTATTGAGGTCTGAAAAAGTGTCTCGCGGGTTAAAAAGCAAATTCGGTTCATATCGTCTATCTTTAAAAGCGCTTATAAAAAGCAACTCGTTTTCTTCGAAACGCAATAAATTCTCAAAATAGAGACTGATTTTCGAAAGAGCGGCTTTATGGTCAAATTTCTCGTTTTTGGAGAGCATTGGCCTAAGTATGCGGTCGTAATCCCGTTTTGAAAGACCATTCAATTTTTCAAACTTGAAATCGCCAATGTCGGCCTCCCCTCCAACGCAATTGTAGAAAATAAGGCATTTCCTCAGCGTTTCGGGTTTTTCTATCAAACCGAGTTCTATCATACGGTAAATATCGTAGACATCTCTAGGCTTGCATCTGCTTATCAAAGCCGCCAGCTTGCTTCCGAAAAGCTCATATTTGTTCATTACGTTTATCGGAACGGTGCCTTTATAGCCAAAGATGCCTATTTTCATTGCGTTCGGCGAGAAAATATGGACCCTATTCAAGTAATTTATCTCGACTTTAATGAGGTCGCGATTGTCTGCGTTATTCGAATAGCTGAAAACAAACGAGTCGAGCCCGTAGTAAGATTTGCTTGCCGCTTCGGACATCGAATAGCCTTTCACTAGAAGTGCGTTCTTTATGTAGAGTCTTATTTTTTCTTTATCTTCTAGCATTTGTTTTTGCTTTCTACCGAATAATCAAGATCGATATTTACCGAGAGCCTTGGCATATGCGCGTAAAAAATATTGATAGGCGTCCCGCCTTTCAAAACAAGTTTGTCTTTCCAAATTGATGAGGAAACAATCTCCAAAATGCCGATTAAGCGCAAAGCCTTTTCGACATTGTCTTTGATAAAGCCTGTGACATCGGCAATATGTTTGATATTCCTTGAAGATAAATCGATCATCAGCCCTCCACATCGATTATTTCCTTTGGCGCGTAAAGGCGCCATTCTTTGTCATATGCATAGGCATTCGATTTGTTCTCCCGAATATCATCATCGGCTTTCGACGTGTTTTTCTTGCAAACATCATAGAATCGTCCGACAGGTATTTGGGTTTGAATCTCGAGAATAGGTACCCGGCTTTTTTATAAAGCGTCTTTTTCCCATAAGCCGACAAATGCGTCAGGAGCTTTCCTTCGTCGCAGAAAGGAATCGCCAATAATGCCGAATAGACTTCCTCAATCCCGCCGGATAAAAGCAGGCGATCGAGGCAATCAACGACGGTTCTTTCTAGCTCCGTCACCCTGATTTTGGCATTGCGCCGGATTTCATCTATCCCACCCATATACCTAGTTTGAAAAAACTGAAATTCCAAATTTTCAATCATCATTGGCTTGTAGCGCTTTTTCGTAACAACGTGAACATCGGAAAAAAGCCGCGTCGCCAAACCGTGATATTCTAAAGCTGTATGATAGGCGCAATAAGAACCTTCGTATAAAGACGTCGCTATCTCGAAACGGTTTAAGTAAATATCGTCTGTTATCGGGTTAACGCGAGCGTAAAGCCCGCCTTTGAGTTTCTTAATTTCTCCCGATTCCTGAAGCCTCCTCAGCGCACTCCATAACGTAGCTTCGGAAATGAAGGAACCCTTAATATCATCTACCTTGAATAAAGGCTTGCTTAAGAAAGGATAACTTGCCATATTTGAAGCAAATATGCGCGAAAACTTTATTAATATACATAGTTTTTGCGCATTTTTGCTTTTCAAGCGCCTATTTATTCTTCTGCCAGCTTCTCTTGAAACAAAACGAAATCCTTGAATCTTGGAAGAAAAAAACGCATCTTTCCGCGGATGGAAACGTCGACTAGACCTTCTTTTGCCAACTTTTGCTTATATATGACTAAGTTCTCTTTGGAAACGGAAAGCGCATCAATGAGTTCTTTGTTGCCGTCTTTGCCATGGGCAAGGAGCGTCAGAATTCTCTTTTCTTGCTCGGTGAGCTCTTTCCATGTGATTTCGTATGACCATTCAGCTAGTTTTGCATCATAAGAAGAAAGAAGGGCTTTGTCTATCTTTGTCTTCTTCGTCTGAAAAAGGATGTCGCCCAGTATTTGGAAAGCCAAAGCGTAGCCTTTCGTGAGTTTGCTAAAAGAAATAGACTCCTCATCGCTCATACGGAAAATGCTCTGATAACTCAAGGCAATTTGAGCCAAAGGAAGAGACTGAAGGTTTATCTTTGGCGCCCTGTAAAGGAAGGTCAACGAGCGATCGCTTTGTAGTTTTGAGATGTTTTTGTATAGGCCTGCAAGCAAGAGCCTAACATCGTAATGGCCAATCAAAAAAACCTTGATATGCCCGAACGAAATTGACCATTGCTGGCGTTTTAGCCACATCGTCAATGGCAATTAAAACATTGATGTTTTTCTTTTTGTAATAAGCGAGGAGTTTGGATAAATAAACTTGGATGCTGCTGACTTCCTCATTGCCTTTCACGGAAAAAGAGACCCCTTGGAACGAAAAAGAAAATTCTTTCTTGAGAAAAGAGAACTTTGTAAGCCCGTGCTCATAGAGAATGCCGGCCGTCTGCTCTAGCATATCATCACCCAAGGAGATTCTAGCCACCACCCAATCCTTTTTTTCGCGGAAAACGTCGATAAAGCGGGGCAAAGAAACCGTTTTGCCGTAACCTCTAGGCCCCGTAATCACATAAATGGTGCTCCTTGGCGAGGAGGAAGAGAAGTCTTCCATTATCGGAGAAAGTGAGGAATCGCGCCCAATCATTTCTGAATTGACTCTTCCAAAGCTAATCGTGAATGGGTTCTCTTCCATAAGAAGCAGCCTCCTTAATTTGTACTTCATTGTACTTCGTTGTACTTTTGAAATCCTTTTGTACTTTGTTGTACTTTATGGAAAACCTTGCAAAGTCGCCATTTTTTTAAAATAAAAGCCATGCATAAAGAAAACAGCCGGCTTTATCCGGCCGTTTCCCGTGAATTGTTTTTTATTCTATCGCAATGACGAAATGATAGACAGGTTGTCCGCCATTGACTTCGAGAATATCCATTAAAGGGTAATTCTTCGAGAGAAAGGCTTTAAGATCCGCTTTCATCTTCTCAGTAGCGTTTTTGCCATAGAAAACCGTGATGATGGCTTTATCGTTCATATCCGGAACCGTCTTCATCATCTTTCTAACGGCTGGGATGATAAGGCGGTCATGGGAGACGATTTTGCCTCCCTTGATGCCGATGAAATCATTCTTCTTGATATTGATGCCGTTGTTTTTCGAATCCCTGATGGACTTGGATATCTCCAAAGACACGACGGATTTCATCTGCTCTTCCATCACGAGGATGTTATCTTCAAGCGAATTGTCGAAATCGGCCATCTTAACCGCCGAATAAGCTTCCACCACCGATTTGGAATGCAAGACGTGGACGCGCGCTTTGCCATATAGCTTTGCGGCTTGCTCAGCCGTCATTATCACATTCCCGTTATTGGGGAAAACGATGATATCGTCGGCATTCACGTAGTCGAACATATTGAGGAAATCCTGAGCGGAGGGGTTCATCGTTTGCCCACCCGTGATAATGCCGTCGACTCCCATTTCCGAGAAAATCTTGCCAATTTCCTTTGATGAGGCAACCGAGACCATGCGCACCTTTGCGTGTTTTAGGGGGGCAGGCTTCACATCATCGGACACTTTGACGCCTTTGCCGGAAATCGGCATTTCCTTCAAAAGCTTCTCATTGTGCTGAAGCGTCATATTCTCCATTTTGAAAGTGATGAATTCGCCATATTGTTGAGCAAATTTGATGACTTTCCAAGGTTCTTTGGTGTGTACATGGATCTTGATGATCGTCTTTTGCTTAATCGCGACAATGGAATCCCCGATTGTCGAGAAATAATCGATGAAAGACTGAAGGTCGACTTCATCAGGATTGGCTTTCGATTTCAGCAATTGGAGAATGAATTCCGTGCAGTAGCCGAATTCAAGCTCGGAATCCTCATTGAAAGAGGCGGCATCAGCTACATCCACGGAGGAAGTCGGCCCGGAGAAAACGGAATCCGCGAGCTCTTCGCCCATGATTTGCTTGCTCATGCCTTCGATTGTGTATAAAAGCCCCGCACCGCCTGAATCGATGACGCCGGCTTCCTTTAAAACCGGCAATAAATCAGGCGTTTTGTCGAGCGACTTCTTCATCTGCTCAAGCAAAACCTTGAAAAGAGTCTCGAAATCTTTGATTTCATTGATGTGGTCATTGACGTATTCGGTCCCTTCTCTAGCAACCGTCAAAATGGTGCCTTCAACCGGATTAGGGACGGCTTTATAAGCGGTACGCGTGCCACTTCCTAAAGCGGCGGCGAATTGCTTGACGTCGGCTTTCTTTAGGCCCTTCAAAGCGTCGGAAATGCCGGCGAAAAATTGTGAAGTGATGACGCCGGAATTCCCTCTTGCCCCAAGGAGCATCCCCTCTGAGCATTTGGTGACCACATCGCTCAGATTGCCCTTGTTGGCGCGCTTCATGGCTTTAACTCCGCCATCGAGAGTCGCGCAGATATTCGTCCCCGTATCTCCATCAGGAACGGGGAAAACGTTCAGCTCGTTGACGGTTTCGTAATGGCTTTTGAGATCCTTGAAGCCATTGACGATCATCGCCTCATACGTTTTGCCGTCTAAAACCTTCATATTATTTGCCTTCGGCGGTCACTTTCGCGCCGAAGCAATAGATGGCGATGGTGCCTGGCCCCGTCGATCCGCCGATGATCGGTCCGAGAATGCCGACGTGCACCGCTTTAGGCTTGGCGATCTTAAGAAGCTCGGTTTTGCAGAAAGAGGCCCCTTCGATGTCATCGCTGTGGGCGATATAGATGGTTTGATTTTCGATGTCTTCGGCCGATTTGACGGCTTGTTCCACGATTCTAAGCAGCGACTGCTTCCTTCCTTTGACTTTCTCAATGGCGTAGTTGATGCCATTGATGTCGCTGATGACGATCGGCTTTACGCCAAAGAGGTTGCCGAAGAAGGCGCTGGAGGCTTTCACGCGTCCGGCTCTTTTAAGATAATTGAGGTTATCGACCGCGGCCCACTGGTTGAAGCGGAGTTTGTTCTCCTCGAGCCAAGCGACGATTTCCTCTAGGCTCTTGCCAGCTTGATACATGGTCCTGGCTCTGATTGCCATATCGCCCTGGGCGTAGCCGCTGATGAGCGAATCCACGATGGCGATTTTGGAATCCTTGTATTTTTCGGCAAGCTCTTTGGCGATGTTTTTCGCCAAATCGACCGATTTCGATAAGGCGGAAGAGCAGGCGATATAAAGAACGTCGCTGCCTTTATCCAAAGCGGAGGTGAATTTTTTCTCGAATTCTTGCCTCGTGACTTGGGAGGTGAAGATTTTCTCCCCTGCGCGCATAACGTCATATAAGGCATGCGGATCGTATCCTTGGTCCCAATCAAGCGAGGCTACGATTTCCTTTCCGCGAAAAGAGAGCCCCATCTCGCAATAATCAATATCGTATTGCTTTCTTAATTCCGTGTCCAAATCACCGGTCGAGTCGATGAAGATGGCTAAATTTTTCATAATCAATGATTCCCTTCTTGTTCAGCTTTCAAGCTTTTTCGCGCCGAAAGGCGTGTTTTTAAAGCGATAGCAAGCAAAAAACTATCACTTATGGGCTTAACTATCAAGAATCGGCGCGTGGCTCTAGGAGAGGACACGGGACTGTCCGCTAGGGAAAACTATCGAAAATGTATTGTCTAAATTGAACCAAGCAAATCAATAATCACCGCAAATCCGGCCTAAAAAAGCGGAAATCGTAAAATCGGGCGACATTTATTAGATTCTTTTATCTCTCTCTATGCGCAAGTCGACAATTTGCGGCTCGGCCCATCATCTTTGACGACAAATGATAAATCGCAATCGATTTATTTAAGGCTTGCAGAAACGCGGCAAGATAATGGTGGTGATCATCAAGCCGCCTATTCCTGGATGCGCATCGCAAAAAAGAAAGACGATGTCTAACGAATCGCTAATTAGATATATTCAAGTGGCAAGCACACGATATCGTCCTTTAAAAACAGTTTTTGCGGATATGTGCAAATAATAGTGCCACGCCCTCGTCGCTTATCGACCTCTTTGTCTAAAACGGAGAATTCGCTCGCCATCTTAACCTCGGGCGATGAGCTTTCTCTAATCTCAACGGGATAAAGGACATCTCCTTCTTGAATAATGAGGTCGATTTCGCCTTCAACCGCTTCTTCGATAATTTCGTCATCGAGCTTGATTCTCTTTTTCCTTTTGTCTTTTCCGCGATAATAAAAAATGGAAAAATCGTATTTTTCGCCTGCATTTGCATAAGATTTGATAATTTCGTTAACGACGAATGTCTCAAAGAGATTGCCGGCCATATTGCCGTTTTTAGCCGTTTCCTCTGATAGCCATCTCGTCAAATAACAAGCCAAACCGGTATCTTTGAAATACACTTTCGGGGATTTTATGGCCCTGGATAAATGAGATGAAAAATAGGGTTTGAGGAGGTAGATAATATCGCTACGAGTCAGAACGTTAATCCATTCACTAACGGTTTTTTCATCAATTCCAACCTCTCTAGCGATATTCGTGCAGGAAAGGATGTTGCCAGTCCTACCGGCAACGCAAGTCATGAATTTCGTGAATTTAAGAAGGTTTTGCGTATTTATCAAATTCGCTACATCCCTCTCTAAATACGTATCAATATACGAAGAATAAAAATCTTCCCACTCTTTTTCCTTGTTTTCATATAGTTCGGGATATTGCCCTCGATGGATAATATCCCACACGTCTCCATACTCAATAAGGTGTTTTTCGCGCTTTTCAAGATAAGAATCAGAAGGAACAAAATGCTCGTTGAATGCAACGCCATGAATCTCCCGAAGCGATAGCCCGAAAAGTTCGTTGGTGCTGACTCTCCCAGCAAGAGTCTCTTCGCCTCTATGCAACTTTAGCTTTTGGCTTCCGGAAAGAACATACGAGCCATAAGATAGGCTCTCATTGTCGATTTTCTCTTTTATGGCTTCGAAAATATCGGGGCATTTTTGAGCTTCATCTATAAACAAAGGCGCGCCAAGCCTATTCAAAAAGCCAATTTCATCATCACTTGCGACAGCCCTAATCGTTTTGCTGTCAAAATTAACTTTTTTAATGTCGCCAAACAAATGATCGCATAACGTCGATTTCCCGACTTGCCTAGCGCCCGTCAAAGACAAAGCGATGTTGTTTTTGAATCGTCTTTCCAGAACCGGAAGAATATGTCTTTCAATCTTATACACTGTGTCTCTCCTAACTAAATGATACTCAAACATGCAATCGTTTTAAATATAAATGTTGTCTTTTCCGGAGTACCATTCCGGATTAGCCAACAAATAGCCTTATTTTTGGACATTTGTTTAAATTAATTGTCGACGTTTTGCCTATCGTCGACAATTTCGTCGACAATTAGGTCGACAATTAATGATTCTCAATTTAAAATCTCACCAGGGAGCGAGGAAAAATGATTCCATTTGACATCGAAGAATTGCTGAGCAAGCGCGTTGTCGAAGATAACCGCATTGATTACAAAGCTGGCTACAATGCCGAGGAAATCCTTCATGAAATCGTGGCTTTTGCGAACGACATCGACAATATGGGAGGCGGTTATATCGTTTTAGGCATCGAAGATGACGGAAATGGGCGTCCAAAGCTGCCAATCAAAGGGCTAAAAGAGAGTTCGATAGAGAAAATCGAAAAAGACCTCGTTGAGAAATGCAGTCTTATCTCGCCGCACTACATACCGAAATCGCAAATATGCGAATACGATCAAAAGAAATTTCTCGTCATTCAAGCCTATCCAGGTTATGGGAGGCCATATACTTGTCCCGTCAAACTCGGAAAAGGCGAGCGTGAACGTGGATGCTATGTTAGGAAATTCGCCTCATGTTTGCGAGCCGTAAACGAAGATCTGCGAGAGCTGTATGAGGTTTCAAGCACTATTCCATTCGATGATCAAATGAATCCTTTCGCAAGTATTGACGATTTGTCAGAAGATTTGGTGGAAGAATATTTAAAAGAAGTGGGAAGTTCTTCTCTCGATATCAAAAAGGATAAGAAAGAGGAGCTTTATCTAGATATGGGTTTGCTTGTCGGCCCGAAGGAAGATAGACACCCCAAGAATTCGGCCTTGCTCTTCTTTTGCGATCACAATGAAAAATTCTTCAAATCAGCATTCATCGAGATTGTAAATCTCCCTTCCGACACAGGCATCGACATCACTGAAAAGAAATTCAGCGGGCCTATTCAGCACCAACTAATGGATGCGCTCGATTACCTAAAAAGAAACGCAATCGAAGAGAAAACGATCAAAGAAAGCGAAAAAGCAAAAGCCAAACGCTGTTATTCGTATCCGTTTATCGCTCTCCGCGAGCTTTTGTCTAATGCCGTTTATCATCGCTCTTACAAAATAAACGAACCGATTACCGTGACGATTAGGCCGTCTTCCATCGAAATAAAATCCTTCCCCGGGCTCGATCGTTCCATCACGGACGAAGACATCAAGCAGTTGCGCATCCGCTCGTCTTTGCCGTACAGAAACAGAAACATTGGTTCATTCTTGAAAGAGTTAGGTTTAACGGAGGGAAGGAACACGGGGATACCGCTTGCCAAAAACGCTTTAAAGGAAAATGGCTCCGAGCCGCCGATGTTCATGATCAACGAAAATAGGGATTCATTGACAGTCAGAATCAAGATACATCCTTCGTTCTTGAAAGAGGATAATCTAATCAAAAGCCGAGCAAGCAAAGAAAAACTATGCACGCAAGTGCTCTTGCTTCTTTCTTCGAATGACTACTCTATGCGCGAAATCGCCACAGAACTCGGCTATAAAGGGATCAGCAAAGCTTTGTCGAAAGCCATTGAATCGCTGCTTCAAAATGGAAAAATCGTGAAGACAGGGGCTGGGAGATCTAGCAAATATGGCCTTAAATAATTGTCGACGTTTTGCCTATCGTCGACAATTTCGTCGACAATTAGGTCGACAATTATTATTGATCGTCGACGTTTTTCTTCTTGGAGAGCAAGGAAATCGAGAGCCTTCTTAGATAATAGAGGCCAAGGCAAATCAAATAAGCGGCCAAAAGGAGAATCGGGGCCACCAAATAAAGCGGCCATTCCCCTTTCGGGCCCAAAAAGCCATACCAATCGTAAACCCCTTCCCCGCCGCTCAGCCAGCGGGCATACAAATTGGAAATATAGAAAGCGCCATATAAAGCCACGCTCGATAAGCCGTATAGGGTCTCTATAAGGCTTAGATGCTCGTTTCTGGAATATAGGCAGAAAGAAGCGATACCCAGTAGAGGGGCGATGAGGTGATAGATGAGGTTGCTGCCCTTAAACATCGAGAAGTACGATCCTCCGCTCAGCGCGGCGCTTGGGGAAAGAAAGAAAACCACAACCAGGAAAGTGAGGGTTGTGCCAACCGTCCCGATGAATTTGAGAATCGTGGCAAAATGCGGGATATTTTTCTTCTCTTTGACGCCAATAATCTCATAAACGAGATGCGGGATACTGAAAATAGATAGAAGGAGGTTTGATAAGACAGTGTAGAAGCGGAGCGAATAAAGCCCTTTGGCGATAAGGGGGCCCGAAGCATCGAAATAAGAATAAACGAACGCGCCCAAAACGGAGATAATGATGAGCGAGTCGATGATCGCTCCTCTCAAAGAAGTGTCTTTTTCTTTTTTATCCATGCTTTTTTCCTGCTTCCGTCAATCATACCCTTGCTTCTTCTACAAGAAGAGCGCTGATTTGCTATATGATAATTGAAAAAAAGGGGTGACTTATGGAAAAACGCAATTACGCAATGCCTATTCTCTCCATGGTCGGAGTTGCCTTCTCGCTCCTATCATGCGCGAAAGATAATCCGTCCTTAAAGAACTGCTCTTTTACGATTGACGAGAAATTCCTCTCCGCGAACCTTGCAATACCCATCGATGATTTCAATGATTTGGGTTTCGCTTTGGGCGATAGCTGCTCTATTGCTTTTTCTAACGGCTATAGCCTTGAGGATGTTCCCTACTATAACGGTTACTACGTCAAAAACGGGGAACCGGTGATCGTCGCTTATCCTTCTAGCGGCTTTATCTCCATCACCCTCAACAATATCGGCATCGCCGAAGCGGGTAATTTGTCGGAAAAAGACACCGTCAGCGTGAGTTTGAAGGAAAAAGGGAAATACCTCGTTACGCAAGAAGCCCTGGGCCAAAGCTATTCATTGCTGCGGGAAGACTATTCATCCGATGAGGAATTCGCCAATTTCAGAGCCTTGACGGGCGGGAAGATAAAAGAAGGGGCCCTTTACCGTGGGGCCTCCCCTTTCGATAATTCCCGCTCCCGCGCTTCCACTGTCGATGCTTTGCTAAAAAGGGAAAGCGTCTCCACCATCGTCGATCTAGCCGACTCTTCATCCGATATGGAATCTTACTTGTCCAATCCCTCTTTCTCTTCGCCTTACGCCAAATCGCTCTATGAGAGCAATGATGTCATTCTCTTGTCGATGGGCTCAGGCTACGCCACCGATGCCTACAAAAAGAAAGTCGCCGATGGATGCCGCTTCATGATCGGGAAAGAAGCCCCTTATTACATCCACTGCATGGAAGGGAAAGACCGAACGGGCTTTGTATGCACGCTTCTTGAAGCGCTAAGCGGGGCAAGCTATCAAGAAATGCGCTTCGACTATATGCTCACTTACCAGAACTATTACAAAATCACCTCCGAGAAAACGCCTGAAAAATACAATGCCGTCGTATCTCTCTATTTCGATTCGTTCATGGAGTGTCTAACCGACGCTGTCGCAGATAAGAAGAAAACATCTTACGTAGATGAAGCCGCAAAATACCTTAAAGAGGGTGGGCTAAGCGAAGAGGAAATCAATGAGCTCAGAGCGAAAATCGCCGATATTGATTAAGCGTATTTTGACGAAAATCGCTACGAGCTGACAACAAAAAGGCGACGATGAATGAGCGTAAACGCATACGCCGATCATTATATGCGATAGGCGTAAGTCTCTTTTTGTGAACACCAAAAGGCTTTTGCTCTTGTCTATTCAAGACATCAAAGTGTATCGATAAAAGATTTCCCATATCAGCAAATATCGGCACTTTTTCGTTTTGGCG
>CAVKAR010000022.1:0-23049 GCA_963654425.1 Lachnospiraceae bacterium | reverse complement strand
CCGGCATGAGCGTTCATCGGCATTTCGTATAGTCTATTCTATTGGGAAACCTTTATTTAATCAATAAACCGAAAGAAAAATATACTTTGAACCGAAAGAAAAATAGATTCTCAACCGAAAGAAAGTAAAACGGGGCCTATTTCCTTAACCATCATCACTATATTGTTGATGAGCTTCCAATGAAAAAAATCCATTATCGTAATCAACAAATGGCACCGATATGGCACCGATGATTTCGTTAACACGAAGAAGAGTGAAAAGCCTGCGTCTTTTTATACGCACAAAATGATTGATGCGTCAGCTCGTTCACATAAATAAACGAGCTTCTTTTTCTATTTCCCATACGCAAAATAACGCTCTTATCAAGGGATTAAAAAGAGGCGTTTGCGCAAATCAAATAAACAAGTCATCCAAGGAGAAAAGGAGATAATCGTTTTTTCGGAGCCTTGAAAACCCGCTTTTGGAGACGAAGCCGTAATTGACGGCTTTAAGGGGCGAGGAATCGACTTGCTCTATTTCCTTATCGATATCCCCTTGGCTCATTTTTTCGTTCCGGTATTTTACCTCGAAGGGAATATAGCCGTCTTTGTTTTTGGCGACGATGCCGAAGCGGCGGTTAATCCTCTTCAATGGATCATCATAATAATAGGTGCCGATTTCCGAAAATGGTGGAAAAAGCATTCCTTTTTTGTTCGCGTGAGCAAGGAATTCGGATGCGATACCCTCAAAGACTTTCGGGATATAATCGCGTTCGATTCTCTCTTTCAGGATCTCTCTATAATACAGCTCTTCCCCCATTGTCTCCCTTTCTCTTTGCTCTAGGAAGGCATAACGGAAATAAAAAGAGAAGAGATTGTCTTTGATGTAATAGGATGTCTTTTTTGAGTCGTCTTTGCGATCGATTGGGACTACTTTTTTCACCAAATCCATCTCAATGAGCTTGCTGAGGGCGTAGTTGATGCCCGAGGCATCCTTTTTCCCGACTCTCGTGGCGATATCTTTGTATTTGTTCGCGCCCGTTGCGATGGAAAGGAGAATCGTATTCGCATCGCTCAGTTTGCTGATTTCGCTACTCAACGTCGAATTGATTTCGAGCTCAAAAAAGGAATCCGGCCGCAAAATAAGGCGCTTCATCTCCTCGACCGGGGTATTGCTTTCTTTTATTTTCGAGAGGTAAAAAGGCATGCCGCCGAAATAAGCGTAAGTCTCGATTATCTCCTCATTTGTGTAAGAGGGGAACATCTTCCTCACCTCTAGATATGAAAATGGGCGAATGATCATTTTGAGGCTGAAGCGCCCGTGTAAGGCCTCATCAGCCTTATCGAGCTCGCCCATGATATCGAGCAAAGAGCCGGCAATGACGATTTTGAGCTTACTGTGCCGTCTATTATAATCCACCGCATGAGCAAACATCCCGATGAAATCGGAATTTTCCTTCACTAGATATGAGAATTCATCAATGATGAGGATTATGCTTTCCTCTTCGCTTTTTTCCCCAACGTAATCCATGAGCGTTTCAAAGGAAGAGAAAGAAAAAGAGGATGTGCTTAAAGAAGCGGAGACATAGGCGCAGAAATCAGCGAAATTTCGCGCATAGCTGACTTTTGAGGCCACAAAATAGAGAACCTTTGCTTTGACACCTTTCGTTGATTCCAAAAGAAGCTCGGATTTGCCAACACGCCTCCTCCCCATGAGCAGAGCCAGCTCAAAGGATGGAGAAGCGTAGCAATCGCGCAATTCCTTAAGTTCTTTCTCTCGGCCAATGAATCTCATAGCGTTGCAATTATAAACTAAAAATTTTTAAGTAAAATATTTTTCAGTTTTTTGTTCACCTATCAAAGAACAGACATAAGCTGACGCTTCTGATAGGCATAGGAAAAAGCGCTACTATGACTATCTTCCGCTTTTTTTCTTCGATGGAGCCATTTCGATTCCCTCCAAAATGAGATCGATTTGCTGATGCACGAGGATGAGAAATTAACGTCCATCGAATGCAAAAGCGGCGAAGGTCATTCCTCAAAGGATTTATCCTCCGCCAAAATATTGGAAAAAGGCCTTTGCCCATTAAAAAGCAAAGCCATCATCTGCACTTGCAAAACGGTTACCCCTTTGGGGGATGGATGCTACTGCTTGCCCGTCAGCTGCATCTGAAGCGGCGGAAAAAGAAAGCCAATCGCAGGCAAGAGCTAACTCTGGATGCTTGGAAATAAACCGATATCCCCGGTCAATCCCGCTCTTTCTCGTTTTCAAACGCATCTTCTTTCATAGCCTCGAAGATAATTGATGCCCCCTTACAAGGCGGATGGTAAAATCTCTAAAGTTTTTACGCGTGCGCGATATGTTTTAAGGAGGAGATAAAACATGGCTGGATCATACGGCGAATACAAAGTATTGAGAAAGAACAAATTCTGCTTCGAGCTGAAAAACGGCAAAGGGGAGCAGTTTCTCGTCAATCGGGTTTACGGAAATCAGCGGTATTCCTATTATGGCCATAAGGACGAGCCCAAATTCATCGTCGAGAGCAAAGACAAGATAAATGAAATCGTCATCATCGACAATAATCTGCTCGCCTCTATCTCTTCTAGCGAGAAAAGCGCCGCCCCCGAGTGCTACTACACCGGCGGATGGGATAGCGATCGAAAGTCCATCACCGAGATCAACGCCTATCTAAAAGAGGTTATCGCGGATATCAAAAGCGCGAAAAACCCCCGTTATATCGGCAATTACTGCGTCAATATTCTCTATGAGATGGCCAAAGGCAGCAAAATCATGAAAAATACCTTTCTCCGTGAGATTTTGCCGTATTTGAATCTCACCACGAATATCGTCAGAGAATATATGGATCACTATGTCCATGAAATTCTCCTAGGCAAGCCCTTCTCTTCCGATGACGAACGGAAATTCCTTTTCGCTTTGGGAAGCTCCTCCATCGCTTTTTATGAAAATTCCGAGCTCTCGGATAAGATCAAAGGGGCTTTAAGAAGCGCCATCGCCTCAATGAAAACCGATATCCCGAAAGCCCTATTGAGCAATTTCCCGCTTGTCGATGAGGAGTCGGCAAGCGCCGCTTTCCTCTTCACCTGCTACGAAGGCGCTGGGCTATACCCTTATTTCTTCCTCTATTACGCCGCCTCCAACAATAAGCCGGAAATGATCTACGAACGCTTGATGAACGATCCCTCTTTCCGCGCGGAGGCTTTCCCCCGCGCCAAATTCGTCGCCGACAAAAAGCATCTAAGCGCGATTGAGACTCTCCGCTACCTCGTCACGCACGGGTATGAAAGGAAAAAGAGCGAAATCGCGAAGACGCTGTTAAGCGCCAATCGCGAGGGGAGGGATTATTACAAGCTCCGCGTCTTCGTGAGCGATGAGGATACGGTCGATGTCTATAAAGGGGTGAAGGATGACTCCTTTAATAGCGTCAAAGCCTTGCCCATCCTGATGGATAAAGAGGAGGTGAAAGAGAAGATAAAGGAGGGCAAAGAGCCCTATTTCCGGAACGAGACCCAATATAAGCTCGCCTCTTTTGCCTATTCCTATGAAGATAAGCCATCCTATACTTTTCAGGATTACACGATCCGCGAGGAGCGGAATGAAATCAGGAGCCACCTGAATAACGACTGGGATCTCTATGAATGCCTCGATGAGGCGCTTGGCCTCATCAATTACGGGGATAAGGCCGTCTGCCGCTACTTCTCTAGCGAATTCGTAAAGGGCTGGGGATATGATCCGACTTTCGCTTTGTTGCGTGGCCATATCGCAAGGAAAGCGGGCAAAATCGGCAAAGAGATGTACGTCTATAAGGAGGGCAAATAGGATGTTTTTGGAGAAAATAAGCGACTACCGGTTATCTTGCGCGGAAAAATATCTGGAAAGATGCGGGAAGAGCAGCTACGACTACCTCAAAGGCGGGCATTACGATATCTATTTCTTTTACGACGTCCCGAATGAGGCGATCAGCTACATCGCTTACGCCAAAAGCATCAAAGACTGCTACCTCGCGCTGGCTGAGCCCTTTTTGGCCTTGACCGTCTATAAAAACGGAGAGCTATTGATGGCCTCCGACGCCTGCTCTTATCCGCTTCTCTCTTATCTATATGAAAACGAGAGAAGCATGAATGAAAGCGAAAAGAAGCACATCTACAAAGAAGTGCTCTCCCTAAGCGAGCTCGTGGACGGCCTATCGGTCGTAGAGGCGGCGCAAAAGATGGAAGATAGGAAATCTTTCGCCGACTTCCTCTCGAAATTAGGCAAGCTCAAAGAGGAGAAAACGGCCGAAACGAAAGCAGACAAGCTTGGGGTATCCCTTTCCTTCCGCTACTTCAAAGACGATTATTGGGGGAGCTATCTCAATTTCCTCGTCACCCTCATCGATCATAAGAAGAACTGCGAGATCAAGGACATGTACAAGTTCTGCACCGGTTTCTCCACGAGGGCCGAATTCCCGCTCATAAGCAAGCGCAAGCTCATCTTGGAGCCTTCTTCCTTCGTCTCCCCTTACGATAAGGCTCTCCCCGTTTTGGCCTCTTCCGCCCTTTTTAAGAACAAGAAGAAGGTCTCTTTCGCCACCATCCCTCTCCTTGATGCCCTCCCTGCCCTCGAAGAGCTCGTCGATGAGCCCTTCACTTTCGAGGATAAGCGCATCAGGATAAGCAAGAAGGAGCCGGTGTCTTTCTCTCTCGATGAGAAAGGCGTGCCTTCTTTCGCCCCGAAAAGGGTTGACGCCTACAAAAAGGAGACCGTCATCGGGAAAAACGGCATCTATCTCTTCGATGGGGGGAAAAAGGAAATCCATTATTATCCCTTCCCATCCAAAGAGATGAGAGAGGCCTACATCTATTTCACCGATGAGAGGATCAAGCGCTTCCCCTATATCCAGGATCTCTTCAACGAAGGGCTTCTCCCAAAGCTCTCCTCTTCCCTCAAGAAGAAGGACTCAGCGATAAAGAACGGGGAGAAAAAGCCCTTCGAGATCGCTTTGTATTTATCCATTGATGAAAACAAAGGGCTGCGCTTCAAGACGGTATATCTAGAAAACGGCGAAGAAGCCAAGAAGATAAGCTCCCCGCTTGGCGAATCGCTCAAAACCGCTTATTTATCGCTCCTTTCCTCTTTAGGAGGGGTTGAAAACGGGACGTTGAAGAAAGACGATGAGATCGTGAATTTCCTCTCAAAGGATCTGACTCCCCTCCTCAATCTCGTCTCCTTCTATTGCGATGAGCATCTCAAAAGCAAGAATATCTCCCGCTCCGTCTCCTCTCTCCGCTTCTCTTTCACGAAAAAAGGCGATTACCTTTCCTGCGCCCTCGATAGTGACCGCTATAGTGCTTCTGAATTGGAGAGCATCCTCCGATCCTACAAAGAGAAACGGAAATACTGCCTTCTCAAAAACGGGCTCTGCTTCTTGGAAGGGGACGGGTTAAAAGAAGCCGCCTCCTTGCTACCGGAGAATAAGCTCACCAACGACCATCTCCCCCTTTATAAGCTTTTCTCCATCGACAAAGGATCTTATAAAGTGGATGAAGACGCTTCCTGCCTAGAGGTCTTAAGCGATGTCAAAGACTACAAAGAGAAGAACGTCGCTTTGCCCAAAGAGACATCAAAGATCCTTCGCCCTTATCAATTGGAGGCCGTCAAATACCTTTCAACGCTCCATTCCCATTCTTTTAGCGCCCTCCTCGCCGATGAGATGGGCTTAGGGAAAACCCTTGAATCCATCGCCTTCATCTCCTCGCTCAAAGAGAAGATGCCCATCCTCATCGTCTCCCCGAAAGCCGTTTTGTACAACTGGGAGAGCGAGATCCACCGATTCTCCTCCTTGCCTTGCGTGGTGATCGATGCGGCCAAAGAGACGAGGGAAAAGCTCATCAAAGGCATCAAGAGAAACGAGAAAGTCCTCTACTGCATCTCCTATGACAGCTATAAGCGCGACAGCGAGCTTTTCTCCGATATATCTTTCTCCTCCGTTATCTTAGACGAAGCCCAATCCATCAAAAACGCCTTCTCTCTCCGCCATCAGGCTTTGCTTTCCCTAAAAGCGAAAAGCAAGATAGCCTTGACTGGCACCCCGCTTGAGAATTCGCCATACGATCTATGGTCCATCTTCAACATCTTGATGCCAGGGTATCTAGGGAATGAGAAGGATTTTGCTGAGCTCCTCAAAAAGGAGGATGCCTCCAAAAGGCTCTCGCTCCTCCTTAAGCCGTTCATGCTCCGGAGAAGAAAAGCCGATGTGTTGTCGGACCTCCCAAGCAAAAACGAGAGCAATATCCTCATCTCGATGAATGAGGCGGAAAGAATGATGTATCTCGCTTATTTGGAGAAAGCCCGCGCCCTCTCTAGCGAAAGCAAGATATCGATCCTCGCCTCCTTGACGCGTTTGCGCCAGCTATGCGTCGACCCTTCCTCTTTCCTCGAAGATGCCCCTTCTTCCACAAAGCTTCTCTATACCGTGGAGCTTCTTAAAGAGACAATCGCAAGCGGGCATAAAGCCATCGTCTTCTCTTCTTTCAAGACGGCCTTGCTCTCTTTGAAGGAACTGCTTGAGGAAGAAGGGATACCGATGGATATGATCAGTGGCGATACAGACGGCAAAAAGCGCTTAGCCATTGCCGAATCATTCAACGAAAAGGACGATATCAAGGTGCTTTTGGTCTCCCTAAAAGCCGGCGGGGTCGGATTGAACCTCATCGGCGCCGATACCGTCATCCACCTTGACCCATGGTGGAACCCGCAGGTGGAGAATCAGGCCAGCGATCGCGTCCACCGCCTTGGCCAAACCCGCTCAGTGAGCATCATCCGCCTCGTCATGAAAGACACGATCGAAGAGAAAGTTCTCAATCTCCAAGAGGAGAAAAGGAACCTCTATAACGACATCGTCGAAGGGAATGGCGGCGTCTCATCCTTAAGCGATGAGGATATCAAATACCTGCTCTCATAAGAAGAAGACTCATTTCTCAAGCAAGAAAGAGGCGTAATAAGGAAGAGACAGTTTTCCCCTTCCCTCCCTATGTTGCCTTCGCCGAATTTGATGAGGCTATTGACGCCATATTTGTCTTTGTTGAACAAAATCATTAAAGAAACTTTCATCGCATGCCCTGAGGATTTTTGTCGTAAACGACTGCTTTTCGCCTGAGACTATTTTTCGATCAAACAGCGAATTTTTGCTTTCTTTAAGCCATGTTTTCATCCACATTAAGCGAAATAAAAAGGGGCGTTTACACTTTTTCGAGGGAAAGAATCATGCTTTGATACACTTTTTCGAGGGAATAATTGGCATATCGATACACTTTTTCGAGGGAAAGAGGCATTTATGCCTTTCTCTCCCAGGGAGTGACAAACCTATGTCATTTGGCAAAAACCGTATTTTTGGATAGCGGCCTTCTCCTCGTTTTCCGCTTGCCGTGTCAAGATCGCTTCTCTTCTAGCGCACAAGGAAGAAGGTGAGCAATCTAAAAAGCTTAGATGAACATAATCATGTAAATCGGCAATGTGACAATCCCTTTTTCCTCGCTCATGATGTTTTTGTTGCCGAAAAGATATCCCTTTCCCAATTTATAGTTTCCATCAGGATCCACGAGCTTAGGGAGGGCTCTATAACTATTCTGATCGTTCCCGCTTTTTATCTCGATTGGCAAAATCGAAAGGCCATCATAATCATTGATGAGGAAATCGACCTCCCCCGTCTTTTTGCTGTCGAAATAAAAGAGAGTGTGGCCATGAGCCGACAATTCCATCGCGGCGACTGTCTCGTATACCGAGCCGAGATTGATACCCTTATCGGCATCTAAAACGGCATCGATATTGTTTTTGTATAGCAGATTTGTGAGAAGCCCTACATCGTTGTAATAAAGCTTAATGAGGTTCTTGCTGCTCGACTCCGCAAGAGGAAAGCGCGGGTCGCTCACGGCTCTAGTGGGCAAAACAAGCCCGGAATTGATGAGATAATCGAATTCATCTTGGTATCTATCCAGCGTATCTTTTTTCTTTGCGAGGATGTTCTTGGCCACGATTCTTTTCACCTTGTTCTCCATATAAGAAGGCAGCATCTCGTAGATTCTTGCGATCTTCAAAGCGTTCGCGGCGTCATATTGGGAGCAGTCGTCTTTGTAGTAACGGTAAATCGTGCTTTGGATATCCCTCATTCTCATAACGTTTTTGTTGATGAGAAACTCCTTGACGGCATCGGGGAGTCCCCCGCAAAGAAGATACTCTTTGAATCTTCTTAAAAGCAGTTCATGCGTCCCTTCTTCGATTGGCCTCCGACTTTTGTAGCAATCGCGTGCATAATCGATAATATCTTGCCCCACATGAGCGGCAAGGCAAAATTCCTCAAAATCGAGCGGATACATCCGCGCTTCCTCGATTGCGCCCATCGGGATGAAAACGTGTTTCAGGCTGACGCCAAGCAATGAACCGCTCACGATATAGGTGAATCTATCATCCTGTTTCAATGGTTTAAGCATCGAAAGAAGATGGGGATAGGTTTGTATCTCGTCCAAGAAAACGATCGTATCGTCTTTGTTTCCGAGTTTATCGCCAAAGAGCGATGATAAGCGCAAATAGAAAGCATCAACGCTACTCGTTTTCTCTTTCGAAAAATACCCTTCGCCTTCTTCATCGCTTTTTAAGTTTATTTCGATGTAATTGCGAAAATGTTTTTGGGCAAGTTTCCTGATGATGTAGCTTTTCCCAACTTGCCTGGCCCCGTCGATAACGAGTATCTTGTCTTTTTTGCCATCAAAGTATTCATTTATAAGTGGCTCGATTTTTCTTTTGAACATCGCTATAGTTCCTTTTTTTCTATCGCTCAGTCTTTATTTAACTTCATAATTCTAACTTTTCCAATGCTTTTTAATACCGAAAACGGGATTTTTCCAATACTTTTTTCATCTAAAAAGAGGAATTTTCCAATTTTTTTCGCCTTCAAAAAGAAGACTTTTCCAATAATTCGCCTTCTGAATATCTACTGGTAACCTAGAAGTAGACACGGAAGAGGAGATTTGGGACACCGCAAACGCGGACGCAATATAAACGGGTTCGAGCACGTCTATATCGCGTCTATAATCAATCCACAGAAGGATAAAAAATGCATTGCCCAAGAGACAAACAGCTTGAAATCGGCCGAGGCGTGTTCACACACAAGATGACCAAGGAGGCGGCGACCCATAAACAAAAAGCGGCATAAAGGCTTCTTTTTTGACGTTGTGTTTCAAGACGACCGCAAATTCGAAACAGCCTTGAATTTTTCACTCAAAAAACGAAGTCGCTTGACGATAACTCTAGCGCATAAGGCTGCCCTGCCTCTTTAATTCTTCTTTCGCTAAAAAGAGCAAACGTTTCGTTTGATCGATCATGAACAAAGGTATATTCAGCACGTTTCCGTCAAGAGTGAGGTTCTTTAAGGAATACCTCACCACAAGCGGGGTTTCCTCTTCGTACATCTTCTTATATTCGCTTAAGCTTAAGGAGGAAATGCTTTTGCCTGATTTGGCTTCGAATGGGATTATGTCGTTATCGAATTGCATGATGAAATCCACTTCATTCTTCTCATTGGCCCAATAATACGGATTTTCGCCGCATATCCTTATCAAACTTTGGAGCACGAAGTTCTCGGTCAAAGCCCCTTTGAATTCTTTGAAAAGCCTATCGCCTTCGGCAAAGGCCCGATAGCTCAGTCTCGCTTGGCTGCGTAGTAAGCCAACGTCGATATGATAGATTTTGAAGTATTCTTCCTCTTTGTATGCTGAAAGCGGCAAGGATGGTTTCGTTATTCTATAGACTTTTTTCACGAGATCGGCGTTAACGAGCCACTGGAGATTGCTCTCATATTCCCTTGCCCTTGCCCCTTCTTTCACCTTCGAGTATGTGAATTTCTTCCTCTCTTTCGAAAGCTGGGCGGGAAGTGAATTCCAAATAAGCGATATCTTCTGCGCATCGTATCTATTTTCTTCACCTTCAAGATCTTCGTGATGTTTGCCAAATTCCAGTTCGTAAGAACCTATGATGCCATTAAGTGCCTTATCCACTAGCTCGATATCCCTTTCTTTAGTCCATATATAGACGGGCTCAGGCATTCCGCCCGTAACGAAATACATTTTTAATTTCTCGCATAATGGATTGAAAAACGCGTCGGGAACATGGCTTATTTTGTCTAACGTTGTCATGTATTCATAGAGGTTTGCGTCTCCATTAGCAAGCAAGAATTCAGAGAAAGTCATCGGCCCCATACCAATGAAATCCACCTTGCCGACCGGGAAGCCCTTAGATAGCATCAACCCTAGCAAAGAACCGGCTGATATCACGTAATAATCCCTGGCGTTCTCGCAAAAATATTTCAGAGAATTGAGCGCGTCGCTGCATTCCTGTATCTCATCGAAAATTATAAGCGTCCCTTTATCAATCCGCTGGCCGCTAGCTAGTGATAGGTTCTGCATGATGCGGAAGACATCTTTCGTTGTTTCGAAGAACTGCTTATATTCCTTGTTTTCATCGAAATTGAAATACGCAACCGATCGGAAACTCTTGCCGAATTCCTTCATCGCCCAGGTTTTGCCGACTTGCCTAGCTCCGCACAAAATGAGCGGCTTGCGGTATTTCGATTCTTTCCATTTGCTTAGTTCTTCCAAAACAAACCTTTCCAATTCAGCGTTCCTCCTTATTCAACTATCACCATTATGCTCAACTTGACTTAATGAACAAGAACAAATCACACTTTTCTGGCGGATTATGTGATTTTTTACACATTTTCGGAAGAAAAAATGTGATGACTGCCGTTGCTTTTATCACCCACGGTCTTTCGTTTGAAATACGATTGACGAATTCTCTTTTCGGTCTCGAAGCCGAAAATAGGGGCTTTCGGGAATAGAAGCTTGATTGCTTCAAGATCCTTTTTTGGAAAGAAGAAGGAGGCTATTGAGAAGGGAAATAACGGTCATCGCGATTAAGACGATGCCTGTTGAGATATAGGAAAGGCTCACATTCACAAGAGGCTCTTTGGAAGCATCGGAGGAGGCTAAAACGAAAGAAAAGGCATCGAAAGCCTTGCCTTGGCTGAAGATGACGATGGCTCCGGCAAGCAAAAAGAAGCTCGCGAAGAAAGAGCCGACTTTCTTGTGCGTGCAGATGGCCAAGAAAGCGCCGATGAGCACCACTACCACGCCGATGAGCATAAGCGTATTGAGCGAGAAAGTCATCGGGGTGAATTTCATTTCCGTATCTTTGATGACCATATCGAAAGAAACGCCGGAAGAAGCATCGTAAGTGACATTGTCCGCCTCCCCCGTCGTTATGTAGGTAAGCCCGAAATCGCTCCCGGAAAGGAGAGGGGAAAGGAAAGAGAGGGTCGCTAAAACGGTGATGGTGATCGATGAGCTATTCGAGGTAGAGGATACCTCATACCCATAAGTCGAGCTGATCGAGAAAATGGTGGCGATGAATAAGAGCGTGAGCAAGGGCATCGCCACGCATAGAATGAAGCGATATATGCCTCTAATGGCTTTCATGGTTCTTTCTCCTAAAATAATGGTAAAAAGAATATAGGCACCAGATAGAAAAATCTCAATGCCCACAAAGAAAAAACTTGCCGTTTTAAGCATGACATTCTTCGAAAGGAAGCTTTGCGAGGCGTTAAATTCACAAAGACGTTTGCCGGCGTCAGATTTGATTGTGTTTCGAGAAGCGGATGAGCAATAAAGAAAAAAACGCTTAGAAGGAACTGCCGTACTTTTAACGTACCAGTGCACTGACCGCAAGAGGCTATGAGCTATTTTATTGGGAAGGCAAAAGAAATTCCGAATTCGAATTTGTGATAGGAATAGACGGCTTGGCTGCGCCAATCGACGCAAAAAGAGGAAGAAACAGCCTCAATTCCCTCGCGGAATTCAGAAGCCGCAACAAAAAGGGGTTGGCGATAAAAGTGTCTAGCAATCGCTTTGGCCACAACGCGAAAGACGAGATATTGACGTTGCCTTTTTATTATTTCTCTTTCTATCTGAATGAGTTGAAAGAAAACTGATTAAGGCATTTAGAGCCACCGCTTCAAGCGATTTGAGCAATGCGAACAAGCGATGGGGCTCTGCCTCTCTCCTCGCCCTTGGCCCGAAACGGAAATCTTTCTTAGCCTTCTCCATCAACATGAAAGGGGCAAAACGAAAGCGATAAATATCGAAATTCCTGAAACCGTGCATAATTAGGCAAAGATTGGCAATTTCGCTCGCGGAGGCGGCGGGGAATCAATCGAAAAAAGCGAGAATGAGCGGCGCGAAAAGCGCATGAAGATCATGACTTATCGTACCGCCATCGGAAAATAGAGACACCAAAGCAAAAAGCGCAGGCGTATTTAGGAGAGGCCTATTTGCGGCTGCGCTGTTTTTGGGTTCGATATTCAAGCCCCGGCGGTTTGATAAGCTTCTTCGCTCTTGTCTTCCTATTGCTTGATCGCTTGGAAAGATGGATCGCTTTCGTAGGTCTCTAGCATCTCGGAAGCCTCTTCCATCTCCTCTTCGTTCGGCTCCTCCAAGGAAACCCCGTCAGAGGAAGTAACCACGAGCAGATCATCCGGGCTTTCCTCCTTATAGATGAAATAAAAGGTTTTCTTCCGCTCTGGATTTTCGTAATAGAAGAGGATCTTCCAGCTATCCTCATTCCCCTCTTCATCGGTGATGATGATGGAATTGTCGTTTATCTCGGCCATATCGCTCTCCTTCATAAATTTGCTTTGATTTCGTCTACGATTGTATCAAAGCCGGCGGAACTCTTCACTTGCCCCGTGGCCATTTCCGCTCTTCCCCCGCCTCCTCCGCCAAGGCGTTTGGCGATGTTTTTCACGATATCGCCGGCTTTGTTCTTCTCCAAAGCCTTCCCGCCGAGAGCGAGCACAAGCGGGCGTGCCCCCTCTTCTCCGCCGAGAAGGATGATGAAATAGTCTTTCTCTTTGCTCTTGATGGAGTCTGATAAGGCCAGCAAATCGCCTTTCGAGGCCCCTTCTTTGATCAAAGCGAGGAAACGGATGCCGTTGAGCAAAGGGGTAGAGGAAACCTCTTTCGCCTCAAGCGAGGCGATTTTGGCCTTCAAAGAAATATTCTCCTTGCTTAAAGCCTTTTTCTCTTCGCTCTCTTTCTTGAGCCTCATCAATAAAGAGGCCTCATTGATATCGAAGAAACTGAGGGTTTCAGAAAGGAGACTCGCTTTCCTCTCGTAATAGGCAAGGGCCCCTTTTGAGGTATAAGCCTCGATGCGGCGGATTCCGCTAGCGAGAGCCTCATCGCTTGCTAGCACAAATAAGCCGATGTCGCTAGAATTCCTCACGTGGGTCCCCCCGCAGAATTCTTTGCTATATTCGCCAAAGGTGACCACGCGCACCTCTTCCCCGTATTTGTCGGAGAATTCCATCTCCGCCCCGAGCTTTTTGGCTTCTTCGATAGGGAGGAGCAGTGTCTTTTCCTCGATCCCCATCTCGATATAATGATTCACCTCATCTTGGATTCTCTTTATCTCCTCAGGGGAGAGTTTCCTATCAGCCCCGTAATCGAAGCGGAGGTATTTATCATCCACATATGATCCTTTTTGCTCGACATGATAAGACAAAACGGAGGAGAGAGCGCTGTGGAGGAGGTGGGTGGCGCTGTGATTTCGCTCAATGAGCCGCCGCTTCCCTTTGTCGATCGAAAGAAGGAGCTCATCCCCGGTTTTGATCTTGCCGTATTTGGCTTTCAGGTGATGCAGATGCTGCCCGTTTGGGGCTTTTTTGACGTAAGTGACCTCAAAAGAGGCTTCGCCGTTTTTCACGCTCCCGGTATCGCTCACTTGCCCGCCCATCTCGGCATAGAAAGGAGTCGAAGCGAAGATCGCATCCCCTTCTTCATCTATCTCATCGACTTTCTCCCCGTCAATGAATAAGCCGATGGCTTTCGAGGATACTTCGTCTTTATCGTAAAGGAATTCGCTAGAGGTTTTGAATTCGAGGAGGTCTTTCGATTGCTTATGGAAGGAATCGATCTCCCCACGCGCATTCCTCGCTCTTTCCCTTTGCTCATCCATAGCTTTGCTAAAGCCGTCTTTGTCGCATTTGACGCCGCTTTCCTCGGCGATTTCGTAAGTGAGATCGCTAGGGAAGCCGTATGTGTCATAGAGTTTGAACACCTCTTCCCCGGATAGCTCTTTTTTGTCTTTGATTAGACTCATGAGCAAGGATTCGCCGCTAGAGAGGGTGCGGAGGAATTTGCCTTCCTCGCTTTTGATGCTCTTGCTCACCTCTTCTTGCTTATCGGCTAGATAAGGATAGAAATTCCTGTATTTATTGACGACATCTTCCACGAGTTTATACATGAATTCGCCTTCAATCCCAAGCTTTCTCCCATATCGCATGGCTCTCCGGATGATGCGGCGGAGGACATATCCCCTGCCTTCATTCGAAAATGAGGCTCCATCGCTTAAGGCAAAGGTGAGGCAACGGGCGTGATCGGCAATCACGCGGAAAGGCATAAGGTTGTCGCCTTCGTATTTTTTGCCCGATAATTCCTCGATTTTCTTGAGAATCGGCGCGAAAAGATCGGTTTCGAAATTGGTCTCCGCCCCTTGGAGGATGCAGGCTATTCTCTCTAAGCCTGAGCCCGTGTCGATGTTTTTGCTTGGAAGCTCTTTGTATTCGCTTCTCGGGATAGAAGGATCGCAGTTATATTGACTGAAGACGATGTTCCAGATTTCGATATACCTGTCGTTATCGATATCATCGGCGATGAGTTTCGTCCCTAAATGCTCAGGATCGTATTTCTCCCCGCGATCATAGAACATCTCGGTGTCTGGCCCTCCTGGCCCTTTCCCGATTTCCCAGAAATTGCTCTTCATCGGAATGAGATGGTCTTCCTTCATGCCGCATTTGACCCAAAGGGAGAAGGTGGCTTCATCATGCGGCTCATAGGTGATATAGAGATTGTCTTTGTCGATACCAAAGCCCGTCTCTTCATTTGTGAGCAGCTCATAAGCCCAAGGGATGACCTCGTTCCTGAAATAATCGCCGATCGAGAAATTGCCGAGCATCTCAAAGAAAGTATGATGGCGCGCCGTATGGCCGACGTTCTCGATGTCGTTCGTCCTCAAGCTCTTCTGGACGTTCACGATGCGGCGGGAAGGCGGGACTTCGCTCCCATCGAAGTATTTCTTTAGCCCCGTGACCCCGGCATTGACCCAAAGGAGCGATTTATCCTCGCTAGAGGGGAGCAAAGAGACGCCAGGGATGTATTTATGTCCCTTGCTCTCGAAAAAGGAGATCCATCTCTCCCTGATTTCCTGTCCGCTCAATGGTTTCATGTTTCTTTTCCTTTCAAAAAATAAAACACCCTCAACGAAGGAACGCTTCCGCGCGGTACCATCCTTTTTCACCTTTGGGTGCTCTCTTCTCCTCTTAACGCGGGGATACGGCGAGATTGCTCGCTTTTCTTAAGCAGGAGTGGCGCGCCTCTAGAAGAGGCTTAGTTCCTACGAGCAAGAGTTTATCACGCGCGTAAGGAAAGGCAAGAAGGAGACTGGTCGCAATTGCCTTCTGAATTTGCCGCTCATGATGCTTTGACTCGCAATCAAAAAATAGAAAAACGCTGCGCTTTCTTTTAGTCTTTGAGGCAGCCAAGCGGGATTACGTAAACGCCATCATCCCTTTTGTAAGCGAATCGGCTGCCCGTGATGACGATTTTCAAATCCGGCAATCTCATCGCCGAATCGGGGTAGCGCTCATTGAATTCTTTGATAAGGCGATCTATTTCATTAAGATGCTTAGCCCCTTCCTCGATATATTCATCTCCGAGTTTTATCTCAATCAAAGCATATCGGCCATCTTCCAAATGCAATACGGCATCGGCCTCTAAGCCATATCTATCGCGATAAAACGACAGTTCTCCGCCTTCTTTGGCCGAATACGCTTTCAAATCCCTTATTGCCATGCACTCAAAGAGAAACCCCAAAGTATTGAAATCGCTTTGCAAAGATGATGGGCTGGCGCCTAAGGCAGCTGCGGCAATGGAAGGATCGACCAGGTTCCTTTTCGGTCCGACCCTGATATTCGCTTTGCTCCTTAAAGACGGCGACCATGCCTCGATATCTTCGATGATGTAAAGTCGCTCCAAAGCGTTTATGTACTCATAAAACGACGATCCGGAGATTCCGCAATTCAAGCTGGCATCAGTAAAAATTGTCTTCGTGTCAGCCGAGGAGCATACGTTTCTGGCGTACGATTTCAAGATCGCTTTTACCCATGTGTGATTTCTCTTCACGCCATCAAGCTTGGACATATCGTTTTTGCATATTTGATTAAATAGGTCCTTTGCGATGTAAAGTTGCTCCTTTTCGCCTTTCTCGAGTATCGCCTTTGGCCAGCCACCGCGGCAAATGGCAAAAATGATATCGTCGATCGTCATTTTACTCGCACATGGAACGAATTCATCCGGACAATCGAATAAAGCGAGCAAAGATACCTCACCGGTCGATTCGCCACTTTCAAATAACGACATCGGAAGCATTTCCAATTCCGATATCCTAAGAGTGCCAGTATGGGGGGTATTGACATCGTTTGACGATGATCCAGTCAATATGAACATCCCGTTATCACCAGGATGATCATCGCAGTATTTGCGTATCGACCCCCATAATTTCGGCGCATCCTGCCATTCGTCGAACAAACGTGGATAATCACCATCCAAAAGCTTACTCGGGAAATTGTTGGCCAAAGAAAGATAGTAGTTTCTCTTTTCCTCATCCTGGAATTCGATTTTGCTTTTCGCTCTCTCGCTTGCCGTCCGTGTTTTTCCGCACCCTTTAGGGCCGGTGATGAGCACCGCTCCAAAAACGCGCATTCTGAATTTTAGAATGTCGTCGAACACTCTTTTCTTATATTTTCTTGACCTATTTTTTGTCATATTTTTTCCTTATGAAAAATATATCGACATTCACTAAGTTTTTCAACTATTTATTGTAGTGTTTAGCGCTTTTCCGCTGGACCATTTAGCGCTTTTCCGCTGGACTATTTAGCGGTTGTTTTGTTACCAATCCATGCAAGCACTCATCGGGTGGGGAAAGCAAGAGGCGGGAATCTATGCCTTTCTTCATTTTCGCTTTGATATTCGAAAGCAAAAAAACGGCAAAGCAGCATGCGGGATGCTCGTATAAAAAGTGCCAGTTCCAAAATTGCCCTTCATTATTTTGTAGCACTTATTCGCTTTCTAAGGGGTTCCCCTTCCCTGACGGCTCTAGAGGCCGTCATTTTCCCGTTTGTCGATTTTTCCTCGAGAAGGCAAATTCCTTCATCGCTTTCGATTATGAAATCAATCACCAAGTGGCCTGCCCCTCTTGAATAACGATATAGAGGCATATTCGCTTTATCGATCATCGCGACAGCCAGATTCTCATATATCGCGCCATTTTATATCTTTGTCTTTTTAAGCTCTTTTGAGAAAGTCTTTGTTTTAAGGCGCTTCCATATTCCTAACGGCTCAGCAAGTGCCTTTTTTAAGAACTAACTTATTGGATCATGTTTATCGCTGATCCCAATTATTGTTCACAAGTATTTAGAAAAGATTCGCTGGTGCCTTTGTTTTTTTGCAAATTTAATACTTCGATATACTTTTGCATACTTTTATATGCTTTCTCATACTTCGCCATACTTCTGCGTACTTCGCTATATTTTACTCAGTGCGGCAAGTCTCTTTCTTGGTTGAAAATAGCGGTTAATCAAAGCGTTACAGGGAAAGGGCGCAACGGTCCATTCGCGCCGATGAATTCCTCGCCCCACCCTTGGTAGTGGTTCAGATATTCCTTGAAATGATCATAATGGTCTTCGGTATAGAAGCACACCGAATCGTAGCCTCCTTCTTCGTTAAGGTAGGAAGTGGATGATTCGGAAGGGAGAATGACAAGCCGAGCCGTCCCACGGTTTATTCTGTAGCCGTTGTTATAGCCGACATTCACGCTCGAAGTGGAGATATCGAGCTCGTAATAAGGGGCATTCATCTCGCTCCACGGCCCGATAGAGGCTGAATAATCGTAATTCCCATGGTAGTTGCCATAATAATAAGTGGAGTAGCATCTTCCATCCTTTCCTATCTTCAAAGCCTCTTTCTTCGATATGGCGTAATTGGAGGGAAAGGAGGAAAAGGCCTGATAATATGCCGCCACTTCCTCTGGCTCGATATAGCTATTCCCTTTTTGGAGGGTCAAGGCGGGAGTATAAGAGAGCGATCCATCGAGAAGCTGCTCGACGTTATACACTTCCGCCACTCCCTCAGCGCTTCTCACTTGCTTCACGCGGAAAAAAGAGCAAGCGATGCAGCTAGAGGAAGAGCCGCCGCTAGAAGAGGGAATTGATGCTTCCTCGCTAGAGGAAATGGAAGATGAGGCTTCATTGCTACTAGAGGGGACAGAAGATGACTCTCCGCTAGAGAAAGAGGAATCAGAGGAAACCTCTTTATCGAGAGAGCAGGAAAAAAGCGATAAAGAGAGAAAAACGGACGCGGCGAAAAAGCTCTTCCTTTTCATTGCCTTATTTCCAATTCTCCGGCATCGTGCGGTTATTCTTCATCCAGTCGCTGTCCTTGAGCTTCTTTGAATTCGCGCTGCCAGTGATGCTCTTTTTCCCGGTTTTGTCGTATTTGACCTCGATATTCCCGTTTAAATCGCTTACTTCCCCGATTTTGCCTTTCTCTCCCGTCGATACGGCTTGCGTCGTCACATAGACTTCGTCAGTCCATTTAGCCCAATTATCGATGGTTGCTTGATAAGGCATCGTATTGGCATTGTTTTTGGTATATTCGTTGCTCCCTGCCACGCAACAGGTGCAAATCGTCGCCGGCTTGATGGCGGAGATGAAGGAATCAGGATTGGCGTTGATTGAGCCATGATGCCCGCCTTTATAGAGGTCGACGGTCCCGATATCGTTATTCTCTAATAAGCTCTCGCATCCGCTTTCCTCCAAATCGCCAGTAAAAAGCATCTTTTTCTCGCCTTGCTTGAAAAGGAGGCAGACGCTTTGATTATTCTCGTTGGTTTTATCGAGCGTATCGTAGTGTTTTTGATAAAGCACGCTCATCGATAAGCCGTTCCCGAGCGTATAGGTTCTGCTTGCCCCATCACTCTCTTCGTAGCACTGCTTCGCGGTGTAATGAATCGTTCCTTGCTCAACCAAATAGTCGCGATTCTCGCAATAAGAGGCGTATGTTTTGCTATCGCTCCCCGACAAAGGAAAATCGATTATAGTATCGACTTTGTATTGTTTCAAAAGACTCGTATTGAAAGCAAAAGCCGCAATATGATCCTGATCGGAATGAGTGGCGATGACGTATTCGAGTTTCCCGTCCGTGCAATATCGGTCGACGTAGTTTTTGATCGTTGAGGCGCTGTTTGATCGACTACCAGCATCGATGAGGATATCGTTATCGCCGGCTTTGATATAGATGGAATCCCCATTGTACTTGTTCCCAAGCGTCAGGAAATGGAAGGATATCTCATCGTAAAGCTCAAGAGTTTCACTCGATGATGATTCGCCGTCTGAAAAAGACGATGATTCGCTGCTAGAGGAGGATGATGAAGGGCTAGGAGAAGACGATTCGTTGCTAGAGGAAGGACTGCTTGAGGAGCCATTCGAAGAGCTTTTTGGGAAAAAGCCGTCAAGTTCGCAGCCCGTCAAGGAAAAAGAGGCGAAAAGCGGGCAAAGAAGGAAAAGGCCTCTTTTGAGAAGACTCCCCCTCTTCTCCTTCTTCCTTTCTTTATCCATGGCTATTTATCGTTCCTGTTCCCTTTATAGAAGGTGCGATCGATGATGCCGCCTCCTAGCATTCTCCCGTCTTCAAGATAGAAAGCGGCAAATTGCCCAGGAGTCACGGCTTTATACGGGGAAAGGTATTCGAGTTTCACATTCTCCCCTTCAAAAGAGAGATAGCAAGGCTGATCGATCTGCCTGTAGCGGAATTTCACGCCGACTTTCAAAGGATTATCCGGTTTAGGCCCGATCCAATTGATATCGGTCACTAGGCAAGAATCGCTGTTGAGATGCTCGTCCTCATCCCCGTTAGCGACGTAAAGCACGTTCTTCTCTACGTCTTTTTTGCAGACGAACCATGCCTCTTCCCCTAGCCCTTTGACGCCTCCGACCCCTAAGCCCTTATGCTGGCCCAAAGTATAGTAGAGCACGCCCATGTGGCTGCCGATGACTTTGCCCGTCTTTATATCGACGATATCGCCTTTATTGGCTGGGAAATAGTTGCGCAGGAACTGCCTGAAATTGCGCTCGCCGATGAAGCATACGCCTGTCGAGCCGTGCTTGGAGGCCACTTCATTGAGCCCAAGCTTCTCCGCCAAAGCGCGCGATTCCCCCTTCGTGATGTCTTCCATCGGGAAAAGGGAATGCGAGAGCTGCTCTTCATTCACTTCGCATAGGAAATAGGTCTGGTCTTTGCTCTTATCGAGCGGCTTAGAGAGGTATATATGCCCATCCGCTTCGATCTTTTTGGCGTAATGCCCCATCGCGATATAGTCAAAGCCGCGTTCGATGGCAAAACTCAAAAAGCTATCGAATTTGATGTATTTGTTGCAGAGCACGTCGGGATTCGGCGTCCTCCCTTTTTTGTATTCGCTTAAAAAATACTCGAAGACGTTATCCCAGTATTCCTTGATGAAATCCATCCTCAAAAGCGGGATGCCGAGCTTCTCCGCCACTTTGGCGGCGTCATGGTAATCGGCTTCCTGCGGGCAGACGCTGTCGCCGACCGTGGGATTGCCAAGATAATCGTTATTGGCCATAGCGTCCCAGTTGCGCATGAAGCAGCCCGTCACCTCATACCCCTGCTGGAGGAGCTTATAGGCGGCGATGGCGCTATCGACCCCGCCCGATAAGCCAAGCAAAACCTTCTTCATAGATTGAAGAGCTCCTTGCTGTCGAGGATGATAGTGAAAGGCCCATCATTGACGAGCTCTATTTTCATATCGGCCTGGAAAACGCCTGTCTTGACTTTTTCATAGCGTTCCTTCAATAGATTGTTCCATAAGGCGAAGAGGCTTTTGGCTTCCTCTATCCCCATCGCTTCGACGAATGAAGGGCGGTTCCCTTCTTTGAGGCTCCCGTATAAAGTGAATTGGCTCACGGAAAGGATTGAGCCATCGACATCGAAGAGCGATTTGTTGGTTTTGCCCTGCTGGTCTTCGAAAATACGCAGCTTGACCACTTTATCCGCCATTTTCTTGAGCGTCTCGATATTATCGAAATGCGTAAAACCGACGAATAGGCAAATACCGCGACCGATTGAGGAAAAAAGCTCGTTATCGATCGTGACGGAAGCTCTATTTACTCTTTGTAGCAATATTCTCATTTGCGGATGTATTCGTGGATGATCGGGTGCAGCTTTAATGGCGCCTCAGTATATAGGAAAGCGTCGTGAATGTCTCTAATAACATCCTCTTTCCCCTCTTTATTGGTGTGGGCATAGGCCAAAACCTCGCCTTTTCTCACTTCATCCCCCACTTTCTTCCTGAGCACGATGCCAGCCGCGTTATCGATAATATCGTCCATCGTCTCTCTCCCGGCGCCGAGTTTCATCGCCGCTAGGCCGATGGAAAGAGAGTCGATGCGCTTGATATAGCCATCTTTCTCGGCTTTGATGGGAATGATGTATTTGGCGCTTTCGAATTTGCTCGGATCATCGAGATAGGAGGTATCTCCGCCTTGCGCCTTGAATAGCGCTTTGAGTTTTCTGAAGCCCTCGCCGTTTGCGATATTCGCCTCGATCATCTTTCGCCCTTCTTCGTAACTAGCGGCAATATGAGCTTGCTCTAGCATGATGGCTCCTGCCCCTGTCACAAGCTCCACGAAGTCTTTTGGGCCATCTCCTTTCAAAGTCGCGATGGCTTCTTTCACTTCGAGGGAATTGCCGATTGCTAAGCCGAGCGGCTCATCCATATCGGTCAAGATGGCGCGGGTATCTCTCCCTAAGCTATCGCCGATATCGACCATCGTCTTGGCGAGTTCCCTGGCCTCGTCGATGCTTTTCATGAAAGCCCCGCTCCCGAATTTGACGTCAAGGAGGATAGCATCGGCTCCGCTAGCGAGCTTCTTGCTCATGATCGAACTCGCGATAAGCGGGATTGATTGCACGGTGCCGGTGACATCGCGGAGAGCGTAAAGCTTCTTGTCGGCCGGATCGATATCGGCGGTTTGGCCGATGATTGCGATGCCGATGTCATTGACCTGTTTTTTGAACTGCTCATCGCTTAGATAGATATTGGTGCCGGGGACGCTTTCCATCTTATCGAGGGTGCCGCCGGTATGCCCTAGCCCTCTGCCGCTCATTTTGGCGAGTTTTGCCCCGCAGCTAGCGACAAGCGGCCCCAAGGCGAGAGATGTCTTATCGCCAACCCCGCCCGTGCTGTGCTTATCGACTTTCACGCCGGAAATCGAGGAGAGATCGATTCTTTCTCCGCTATCCCTCATCGCTGCGGTCAAAGTGGCGGTCTCTTCTTTGCTCATCCCTCTCCAAACGATGGCCATCGCCAAGGCGCTGGCTTGATAGGAGGGTATCGAGCCATCCGTGTAGCCTTTGACGAAAAAGGAAATCTCCTCGCTCGATAAAGCTGCCCCATCGCGCTTTTTTTCAATTATATCGACCATTCTCATGATTCTTACCTCAACGATACCTAAAATTATACGGCCTTTATTTCCTTTAAGAAATAGAGATGGAGGCGGTCTTCCAATCTTTCAAGCATCCTAACGGCACCACAAAAATATCATCGTCGAAATACGCAGAAGCATCAAGCATCGAAAACAATTGCTCCTGTCGAATCAAGCAATTTGAAAGTTTGTTACATTTTATTCTTTTATCCGATGAATGGTGAACAATCGTGATACCACCATACAGATTTGCAGTATTTTAGCAAACACATTTGTGGCATTTTGGTAAACACATTTGTGATAAAAGAGGCGGTATGACTTTCTTTATCAAGATGTGCATCGCCGTAAAACCCGGGTCTTTTGCAGTTAAGCGCTTGACATGATGTTGTAAATCGTTCGATTTCTCG
>CAVKAR010000021.1:15746-24279 GCA_963654425.1 Lachnospiraceae bacterium | reverse complement strand
GGGCTGGGGCCACCCCCATCAAGACCAAGAAGGGCTGGCTGCATTTCGCCCATGGAGTCAGAAACACCGCAAGCGGGCTCCGCTACGTCCTCTACTGCTTCTTGACAAGCTTAGACGATCCGAAAAAAGTCATCGCCAAGCCAAGCGGCTACTTCCTTGCCCCGATGGGGAAAGAAAGAGTCGGGGATGTCTCTAACGTCGTCTTCTCGGCCGGAGCCGTGAAAAAGGAGAGCGGCGAGATCCTCCTCTATTACGGCTCGAGCGACACCCGCCTTCACGTTTTGAAGACGAGCGAAGAGAAAATGCTCGACTATTGCTTATCTTCCCCTCCCGATGCCTATCGGAGCTTCGAGTCGGTGAAGCAAAGAATCGAGCTCATCAACAAAAACAGGTCGCTACTGGAAAAGAATAATAAATAGGAGGCAAATAGATGCTACTGAACAAGAAAGAAGAAAGCAAAAAAGCGGCGCCGATCGGGCCGGTGGAAAAACCAGGAAAGCTCTTCTTGCAAAAAGACAAGAACCAGCACCCTGGGAAGGAGAAGCCGTCTGATTTAGCCTACGCTTCTCTCCGCCACATCGACAAAATCTACCCAAACGGGGTCCAAGCCGTCTACGATTTCAACCTCGACATCAAAGAACATGAATTCATCGTCTTCGTCGGCCCTTCAGGATGCGGGAAAAGCACGACTCTCCGCATGGTGGCTGGGTTAGAGGAAATCACGCGTGGGGAATTATGGATCGATGGCGTTTGCTGCAATAACGCCTCGCCCAAAGACCGCGGGCTCGCGATGGTCTTCCAAAGCTATGCCCTTTACCCCCATATGTCGGTCTATAAGAACATGGCTTTCCCTTTGACGAACCAAAAAACGCCAAACGTCTCATTGCCTTATCTAAAAGCCGCCGACGTCCTCAAATTGCTCGATAAAGCCGAGGAAATCGCAAAAGGCGACGATGGTATCTCCGCTCTTATGGGCAAATACGACGTGAATAGGGCCGCCGCGAAAGAAGTGAGCGAGATGCATCTAAAAGAAGCATCCGATCTGAAAGCGAAAGTCATAGAGGAGAAGAAAAAAGCCCAGGATATCAAAGATGAGGAAATCCTCAAAGCGAAAGACAAAGGGCTAGAGATATCGGAAAAGGGCGAATTCCTCAAAAACGGCAGAGTGCAGATGAGGGCCTATACGAAAGAGGAAATCGATGAACGCGTGCAAACCGCCGCCAAAATCCTCCAGATCCAGCCTTATCTCGACCGTAAGCCCAGCGCTTTATCAGGCGGGCAAAGACAGCGCGTCGCCATTGGCCGCGCGATCGTTAGGCACGCTAAGCTCTTCCTCATGGATGAGCCGCTTTCCAATCTCGACGCCAAGCTCCGCGTGAAGATGAGAAGCGAGATCGTCCATCTCCACGAATCGCTCGGCTCCACCACCATTTACGTCACCCATGACCAGACCGAAGCGATGACGATGGCTAGCCGCATCGTCGTCATGAAAGGGGGAAGAGTCCAGCAAATCGGCACGCCGATCGATATCTACACCCATCCCGCCAATCTTTTCGTCGCCACTTTCATCGGCTCCCCGAACATGAATATTCTCAAGGGAATCTACGATCAAGGCAAATTGAGCATTGGGGAATATACCTTCTCTTTGCCTGAATCTTTCGCGAAAGCCCATGACGATTTCTACAAAAATGAGGTTGAGCTCGCCAAAAAAGAGATCGAGGAAGATAGCGGAACGCTAAAAGAGTGGAAGACGATGCGTGAAGAGAAAGGGCTAAAAGCCATCGACAAAAAAGAGCTCGACAGCAAAATCGCCGAAATGGAAGAGCGCATCCTCTTCTTGAACAAAGAGATCGATTTCGGAACGAAAGCCTTAAAGGAAAAACATGAAATTGCCTATGGCATCCGCCCCGAGAATATCCACTTCTATGACGAAAAGAGCATGAAGAAGGACCCGAATATCGTTCCAATCGATATCGAAGTCTCAGTGGCGGAGCTCCTCGGGCACGACTATTACATCCATACGACCCTCGATGATGTGGATCTCGTGAGCAAGATACCTTACGTAAGCCCCATAAAATCAGGCGATGCGATGAAGCTCTACTTCCATGTGAGCCGCAGCCACATCTTCGATCCGATAAGCGAGAAAACGATTGCTTGATTCTCTCCTAGAGGCCTGCACCAAAAGGCCTCTTTTCTTTATTTTCGCCCAAATATAACGAAGGAAAACGTAAGATTTGATGGGCACTATTTTGCATTTTGCACCAAAATTTGCACCAAAACGCACCAATATTGGAAAACGCTCGCCTAGATGGCTCTATCTCTTGCCATACATAAAAAAGTAAGATACTGGAGCTTTGTTCTCCATTCCCGCAAAGCGGATTTCGCTAGAGGGTTAAACGCTTGAAAAAGAGGAAGGCAACCCCTTATTTAAAAATGCCGCGGAAGCAGGATTGATCGCGATAAAGAAAAGGCAGCCGTCAAGCTGCCTATCCCCCTTCGATCAATGTCAGTCTTCTTTCTTCAAGAACATCTTGATCGAGAAGAAAACCCCAGTCAATACGCCGACTCCCACTACCGAATCAAGAACGATGAGCCAGATTTCCCAGCTCGGCATGATGGGAACGATCTTCGTTTTCGCGCTTACCCCGTTCATCGCATTGGAGTTTGCGACGGCATAGAGGATGTTTTTGCTCGCTCTTCTTAAAGCGGTCACATACATCGCGCTGTTTTCGTAGCCTTCGATTTGCCATAAATCGCTTTTGGTCGACAGCATGAGATCGACTCCGGCGAGGAGAGTTGGGCGGAAATCGCCGATATAGGAAGTGAAGAAGGAGGCTTGGTCAGTGATGACCATTCCCTCGAAATTCCACTCGCCTCTCAGGATTTCGCTCATGAGCTCATAAGAATGCCCGACCCATTTGGCGCCGACTCTGTTCATCGCCGCCATAAGCCCGTGCGATCTTCCTTCCTCAACGCTCATCTGGAATGGCTTCAGGTATATTTCCCTGGCCGCCTGCTCATTGAGGAAGGTGGCAACCCCGCCTCTATTGGTCTCTTGGTCATTGAAAGCGAAGTGCTTGATGTAGGTATATAGGCCTTTCGACTCGGCCGCTTTGACGATTTCGCTTCCGAAAGCCCCGCTTAAGAAGCCATCTTCGCTGAAATATTCGAAGTTGCGCCCAGAGAAAGGGCTGCGGTGGATATTCATGCTTGGGGCATACCATCCGCTTGTCTTGGTATAAATGCCATCTTCCCCGACGAGTTCGCCGACTCTTTTGGCAAGATCCTTGTTCCAGCTTGAGGCAATCACCGATTCAACGGGGTATCCGAAGGCCCCTTTTCCGCCAACGAGGGTCGAAGAAATGCCGGCTGGACCGTCCTTATCGATGGTCCCTGGTTTGCCAATCGATTTGATGGCTTGGGTTTGATAACCGCCGACGCGGGTCAGCAAATACATATCCTCTTTGCTCATCTGATTGAGGAGAGTGTCCCAATAGGAGGATGAGTATGGGAGCCCGTTCATCGAGACAAGCGACAGTTCGCCGATGCCTTCATCGATCGTGGATGTTGTCGGCATCGTGTAATCGCTTTCGTTTTCGTCCACTGTCGGCACTTCCAAATCGCTCACCAATTTCTCGGATGCTTCTTTGCTGCGGCTATTGGGCGAGGATTCATAAGCCGTCGGGAAACTGCCTGTCCAATCGCTCCTCGTGAGGTATTTGACGGATGAATCGTAGCTCGACAAATCCGCGAAGGACAATTTGTTATTGATCTCCGCCCCGCTTTTTGAAGTCGCGTAGCGCTTATCATCGAATTCTTTTTGCTCATAATGGGCGCTCAAAGACGCGTCCCCTTCATAATCCATCCCATCGCTTACGCCTTTGCCTTTTTGATCGAGGATGTTATTGAGGGCATCGTGGGCGTTTTTCCCGACCGCGAAATAATAATCGCCTTCATCGACGATGTAGGTTTTCGCCTTTCGATAATCGTAAGAGGCCATCTCCCGTTTATCGACGGAAATCGTGACTTTCTCGGATTTATTCGGCTCGATAACGTTTGTTTTGGCGAATCCCACGAGCTTGACGGCGCTTTTTTCCACGCCATTGGCTTTGTCATAATCGGTGTAGGGGCTCTGCATATATAGCTCAACCACTTCTTTTGAGGCAAGGCCGCCGGTGTTTTTGACGGTCAACGAAAAGGAGAAATCGTCTTCGTTTTCCTTCATGCTGAAGGACGAATATTCAAAATCGGTGTAGGTAAGCCCGTATCCGAAGGGAAATTGCACTTCCTTGTCATAATCGAAAGAGCCGGCATTCCCTCTTTTGAGGACGGCGTCCTCGTAACGCGTCTCGTAATATTTGTAGCCTACGTAAATCCCTTCGGCATAGTTGACGTATTTGTTCTTGCCTGAGCTAAGGGAAGAATTCGAGAAAGTGTAATCGCCGAAATTCTGCATGGTTGGCGAAGAAAGGGCATCGGTTGCGTAAGTATCCACAAGGCGCCCAGAAGGGGAGAGATCGCCTTTGATCATCTTCGGGATGGCATTGATCCCTTTCTGTCCTCCAGCCCCAACCCAAAGGCAAGCGTCGACGCCGAGGCTTTCGAGCTCATTGAGTTCCATTGCGTTAAGGGTGTTGAGAAGGACAACGACTTTCTTGAAAGATGAGCTCTTCGCCAATTTGATGGTCTCGATTTCGTTATCCGAAAGCTGAAGGGCGTGCTTCGAAGCGTCTTCAACCGTGCTCAAAGATAGATCCGACCCCTCTAACCCCGTCCTTCCGATGACGACGATAGCCATGTCGTTATAAGAGGAGAAGCTGTCCTTTATCTCGTCGGTGAAGATGGAGACCGGGGCTTCGCCGACTTTGTAGGGGCTGCTCGCGCTCCGCCGGTAGGAGCTTCCTGCCCCTGATGAATAGAGGTCCCAAACCTTCGAATTGACTTTGAAATCGTAATTCTCGAAGGCTTCTTTCAGGGTCGGGGTGCCCAAAGTCGAAATGGAGCCCGCCCCCGCCCCGCCATAAAGGAAATCGACGCTCGTGGTGCCAAACAAGGTGATGTTTTTGGCGTTTGAGCTAGGAAGGGCATGGTTTTTGTTGATAAGAAGGACGCTGCCTTCCGATTGGATGGTTTCGGCGTATTTATTCTGCTCGCGGACCAATTTGCGGCTGCTTGTGAATTCGGACTGATAGATATTCTCTATCTTCTCGTTTTCGTCGACATTCACGACTTTATATGTGTCTTGGCCCAAATATAAGGAAATGATCGATGAATAATTGACGGCATAAGCCGTGCCGATCGCTAGACCTGTGGCCAAGGCGAGGCATAAAGCCCCCAATGACACCGATAGAATTCTTCTGCTTTTCTTTTTCATGATCTTTCTCTCCTATTCCGGAATATACGAAATGGTGAAGGGCATAGGCATGCCGACATTGAGCTTCAGAGTGAGCTCATAGGCGCCTGTGGCCTCGTTATAGACGGTCTCAGTCGGATTTTCCTCATCGCTGAATTTGAAGGTGTAGACGTTTCTCTCCCCGCTATAAGAATAAGTGCCGTTTCTCTCGGGAACCGCGATAAGAGGGCAGCTCGCCTGCGTTTTGAAGCTTAGATCCTCATAGCAAGTCAAAGTGATATCGACCGTGGTCATGCCAAAGACATCAACGCCTGAGGCGGAAAACTCGAATGGCTCAAAGCCCCAGCCTTCCCCATCGTAATTGAAGCCATCGGCATCGCCGACGAATTTGACCTTCGTCTTCCCGATAGCGCTCCCCAAATTCACCTCATAAGTGAAATAGAATTCGTTTTTATCGGCATCGTATTTGACTTTTTTCTCGGTCCAATAGGCATCATCGAAGGTCAGGATATAGCCTTTGCCTTCCGTGAATTCCCATTCACCCCAGATTTCCTCAATCTCGGAATCGAGCGTTTTGATGTAGAATTCGTTGTCCGCTTCAACGCCATGAATCTCGAAATCGTACTTCGTCTCGTCAATCGTTCCGCTGCCTTCAAACAGGAATACGGTCTTTTCCTCGCCCTCGTCCTCACTAGATGCACATGATGCTAGAGAGAGCAAGCAAAAAGACGAGGCCAAAGCCATTCCGGCAAGCGAAACTTTCTTCAAGTCTGTCATTCTTTTTCCTCCGTTCTTGAAATTGCGGAAATGATAGAAAACGAAAAAAGAAAGCGCTTACTTTTTCCCTAATCGGTCAAGTTAATCGCACAAAAAGCAATCTCAAAGGGCATTTAGAAAGGAAAGAGCGACTGGATTTTCACTCTGACAAAGGGAAGGAAAGCAGGATGGAGAATTCATGCCTTTTGGCGCTTATTTTGGCTTCGCCATGGTATTTTTTGGCGAATAGCAGAATGGATTTGCTTCCATAGCCGTGCGTTCTCTCGTCGCTTTTGCTCGTCTTGAGGCTCCCGTCCTTTTTGAAGATGACATCGCTCTCGGAATTCAAATAATTGGCCTGCTTTATCAAAAGCATCCCGTTCATCTTCTTGACGATGAAGGAAAGATATCTTTTCCCTTCCTCGACTTTCGGAAGATAAGACAAGGCGTTGTCGAAGATGTTGGAAAGGAGCACATAAAGGTCGTATTCGTCGAATCTGTCCAATAGGCTGCCGTCCACTAAAGGGGAGAACTGGATTTTGAGGCTGAGGCATTTGCTGGCTAGATCAGAGAGGATGATGTCGACCTCCTCTTTCCCCGTATGGATGTTTGCTTCATATGCCTTGATGGATTTTTCCATTTCATCATAAGTCGATGAGGAGATCGCGCCTTTCTCGTAAAGCTTTTTCATCTCATGCTTCAGGTCGTGGCATTTCACGTTGATATATTCAACGCTCCCTTTGAATATCTCGTATTGCTCTTTTTCTTTTTTGTAAAGAGCCTCGACGAAATCCCTTTCCCTTTTGTCGACGTACCCCTTCTCAAGGAGCACCGTCACGAAAGCGATCATCAAGGACACAAACAAATCGGCGATTGCGCTAACGAGCGAAAAGGTCGCCTCTCCGGCATTGCGGAAAAAGGACTGAAAGAAATAAGAGGAGGCATAAAGCAAGACGCCGATCGAGGATAAAAGGGCGGTCGTCGATTTCTTCGAATCCATGACGCTTGAGCGATGCTTTCTATAACGCTTGATCAAATACAGATACGGCGGGTAAAAAAGAAGGCAGCTGCCCAAGCAAAGCGAGAAATACGAAATGAAGGATCCGACAATATCAGGGTATATCAGAAAGCGCACGATCTCATTCACGAGCACGTAGCAAATATGTTGCACGGCATACCCGCCCAGAGTGAAAAGCAAAGCGTCGTTGAATTTGACTTCGAAAGAAAAAATGGCGAGAAGCATGGTCAAAAACGTCAAAAACATGTACCAAAAAACGCTGAAGACGATCGTGAATGCATCATTGCCGACCGAGGAAAAAAGGTCTTTGTAGAAAAAAGAATACGATGTCGCGATAAGGCAAATCAACGAGTAAAACGGGATGAAGCGCAGCGAAAAACGGCTCTTTTTCGGAAACACAATGAAAAAAGAAGCGTAAGTGACTAGGCCTAATTCGATGATGAAGCGCAGCTCCTCGAATATCGATAAGCCCAAATCGCTCATCAGACGAGCTCCCCAAAATGATCCATGATCTCTTTATGCGCCTCTTTCTTGTAAAGACGGGAAAAGAAAAGGGTTTTTCCGCCAACGATGAGCTTATTGCTGTCGAAGTAGCTTATATGGGCCGAATTCACGCACTGCGAGGCGTTTATTTTGATGAAGATGCCGTCATCGAATCTCTCGGCCTCTTTTTTGAGGGTGCTCCAAAGCGAAAAGCTCTCGCCATCCGCGAAATAATAGCTGATGAGGTGGGAATCCGCCTCGAAATAAAGGATGTCTTTCACGGACGCAACCTTGACTGACGTTTTGTTTTTAAGGGCGATGAAACGGCTTTCCCTGCTCTTTATTTCGTTCATCGCCTTATCCATCGTTTTCGCAAGATGCTCGCCATTGACTGGCTTAACGATATAATCGAGGGCATCGACTTGATATCCTTTGATCGCATACCCGAGGAGATTGGTGACAAAGACCAATATCGATTTCGAATTTCTTTCCCTTATCGAGAAAGCTAGATCCATCCCGTTCATATTCGGCATCAGGATATCGAGAAAAATAAGATCATATTCATTGCCTTCGCCATCCAAAAAAGCGAAAGGATTGGCAAACATCTCGATTTTGTAATCAAGAAAGGAATTCAATGCGTAATAACGCTCGATCTCTTCGCGAAGAGAAGAGGCATCGGATAAATCGTTTTCGACTATGGCGATTCTGATCATATTTCCGCTTGAATTGTATAAAAAGAGACGAAAAAGGTAAATGCGCTTTTTGCCTAGACGGGCAATCGAGGCGATGCTAGGAAGATAATGCCCATATGAAAAGGCGATAATCGAGACACGCGCATGGCTTAAATCTTTTTTAAACGAAAAAGCGAACCGATGCCTGATTCGCTTTTTCGCCTATTTCCTTCTTCGGCCTATCGCTTGTTG
>CAVKAR010000021.1:0-15736 GCA_963654425.1 Lachnospiraceae bacterium | reverse complement strand
GAGGAAATCGGTGATGTAGGCGTAGGTGTTCGACAGGGCGCAATTCTTGGTATTCGTGGCCTCGAACGCCGTCTTTATCTCATCGAAAGTGGCGGTTTTCAGATTGACTTTCGTCTTGCCGTTTTGAAGATCCAGCTGTTGCGTGTAAACGCCCCAAGAACTCGTCCACCAGCCCGTGACGGCGACTTTGTAGGACCACATCGTCCAGGAATAGCCGCGTCTCTCGTACATGCTGAGCTGGCTATCCCAGGCTGAGGCATCCTCAAAGAAAGTGAATTCGCCGATGTAATACGGGACATTGTAGTCATGGCCCCAGTTCTTGAGCTCGTGGTAGCAGTTGAAGAACCAATACGGCATTTTCTCATGTTGCCAGTTATAGATATGGGTTTCGTATTGGATGTTCTCCCAACCGTATTTGGAGGGATCCGCGAAATTGTCGAAGCTCCACACGCCTTCGATGGTGATGACGTGCTTATCGCCAAGCGAGCGAATGCCTTTATAGATCTTATCGAACACCGGGGCGCAGATTTTCTCGATCGTGCCGGCGTTTTGATCATCGAAATAGGCACATGGCTCGTTCATGATGTCATAGGAGGCAACCCATTTGCCTAGCTCTGGTTTGCTCTTGCTATAGTGGTCAGAGACGTATTTCCAGAGATCGACGGTCGCATTGATATAAGTGTCGTTGGTCCAGAGGTCCGCCCCTTTCATCGTGCCGCAGTGCTCGTACCCGCTTTGCCCGCCCGGGGCGCCATGGAGATCGAGGATGCAATATAGCTCGTTCTTCTTGCAGTTCTCCATGAAAGAGTCGAGAAAGGCAAAAGCCTCCTCTTCGCTTTTCCTGCTATAAAGGCCATCGTTCTCGTTGAGGATGTCGCGCCAATAAAAGGGAAGTCGGATGGTGTTTAAACCCATATTCTTCACGTTGACGAAATCCTGCTCGCCGAACCAATTTTCGCGGTAGATATCGATAAGTTCCTTCCTTTGCGCATCATTGAGATTCGGATTTGACGCAAATCCTTCGAGCGTCGTTTCCATCGGGAGCTTAGGGTAGGTCGGGAGGCTATCGCTATCGAGCTTGACGTTGCCGCTTTTGTCGAGCTTCTCGCCGCAGCTATATGGGGACATCCATCCTTCGGAAACGAGCAATCCTCCGGCATTGACCCCTCTTAAAAGAAGGTATTTGCCGTCTTTGTCGTATAAGGCTTTTCCTTTCGCCTGCACTAAGCCGGTATCGTTATCGATGGTGGCGTTCTTATCGACCCCGCTCGAGCGGAGGGCGCTAGAAGCGGCCACGATGCCGACGAATGCGCAAGGCAAAACGATGATGGCGCCTAAAATAGACAAGCTGATGATAAGAATCTTCTTTTTCTTTCCTTTCATTTTCATGAGCCTCTTTTTGTTGCTTTTCATTATATATGCACATAAACGAAAATCGGCGGAATTTTCATCGAAAACGGAGACAATCATAGACAAAAATGCCGCCAATGTTCATATTTATCGGTCGATTTGCCGAATCTCTCCTTTGCGTGCACTATCTTTTTTGCCGTCTTTTGCCTATAATACCGGTGTTTATGACCTTCTTAGAGAGTTTAAAGAGCTACTTAAGCGAAGAAGAGGCGGAAAACCTTGTTGCCGCCATCGAAAAAGGCAGCCTCACGCACGGCCTCATATTGAATACCAGGAAAATGAGCGATGAGGAATTCCTTTCACGTTTCCCCAACGTAAAAAAACACCCTTTTGTCGAGCATGCCTACCTATATGACAAGAGCGAATACGAATTCGGGAAGAGCATGCTTTATGAAAACGGCGTCTATTCCATCGAAGACCCTGCCGCGATGATGCCGGTCTATTTCCTTCATCCAGAAGAAGATGACGTCATCCTCGATATGTGCGCCGCCCCTGGCGGGAAATCCATCGGAGCCTCTTTGGCGATGAATGACAAAGGCTGCATCGTGAGCAACGATATCTCCTATCCTCGGGCGAAAGCCATGAGCCAAAACGTCGAAAGAATGGGAAGGGGCGATATCATCGTCGCAAGCAACGACTTCGTCTTCTCCTATATCCATTTCAAGGACACCTTCGACAAAATCATCGTCGACGCCCCTTGCTCAGGCAGCGCGATGATGAGGAAAAACGAAGTGGCGAAGAAGGATTGGAGCTACAACAAAGTCAAGCTCAATAGCAAAAAGCAGATTGATCTGCTCGAGCTAGCCTACGCCATGCTTAAGCCAGGCGGCACCATTTCCTATAGCACTTGCTCCTTCAACATCGAGGAGAATGACAATATCATCCTTTCGATGAAGAACCGCCATCCGGAAATCGAGCTTGTGAATCTCCCAGAGCACCCATCTTTCTATCGGACGAAAGAAGTTCCAGAGGCCGTTCATCTTTTCCCATCCCGCTTTGAAGGAGAAGGGCAATTCGTCTGTCTCTTCAAAAAACCTGGCGAGTTAGTGAAAAGCAAACGCGAGATCAGAGAATACCCGCGTTACAAGGAATTCCTCGCCAAATATAACCTTTCCGACCGCAGCAACGAGGAGATGCGCCACAAATTCTATTCGCTTTATCAGCATTTCGACGCATCTCATCTCAACGTTCTCCGATATGGCGTGAAGCTTTTCGAGATGCGCGATATCTTTATCCCTGACCACCACTTGGCCCATTATCTTTCGAGCGATTACAGCATCCCCCTTTCTTTGGAAGACGCCAAAAAGTATGTCCATGGCGACTCTTTCCCCTTAGACCGGAGCGATGGTTTCTATATCGTGAGCTACGATAAGAGGAATCTAGGGTATGTCAAAGTCAGCCAAGGCACGGCGAAGAACCACTACCCGAAAGGCTTAAGAAGGGATTGGGAATGACGGGTGAGCCACCCGTCTTCTTTCTTTAGAACGGAGAAAAGCATGATCACCGATAGCTACAAAAAGAACGAGACCCCGATAATATCGCCAAAGGATTTCTGCAAAGAAAAAGGGAATTACGCCGATATTTGCATCATCTTTTTCTCGCTTGACGTCTATGAAAAGGCCATCTCGAATTTCGTCACGAAGACAATCGGCCTCGTAAGCCCATCGATCGCTAGAGAGAAGTTGCATCTGATCGAAGGCACGCGCATCGCTTTCTACCGCTCGGAGATGGGTGGAGGGGCCGCTGCCATGATGATGGATGAAGCCGCTTATCTATCGGGAGCGAAGAAATTCATCCTCTTCGGGAGCTGCGGAATCATCGATAATGGGCTAGCCAAAGGCAAGATCATCGTGCCGACATCCGCTTATCGCGATGAAGGACTCTCATATCATTACATCGAGAATTCCGATTACGTGGACATAGCCACTTCCTCTTTCACGGCCTCTTTCTTCGAATCGATCGGCGTGCCAGTCGCGAAAGGGAAAACATGGACGACTGACGCTTTCTATCACGAGACGAGAGAGCAGATGGAACTTAGGAAAAAGGAAGGCTGCATCGCAGTTGATATGGAAATAGCCTCTCTTGCGGCCCTCTCTATCTATCGCGGCTACTCTTTTTACCCCTTCTGCTTCGGCGGGGATTTATTGGATGCCCCATTTTACGATTCAAGCTTCATCGGCGACGAAAAAGAGAAAAGGAGCCAAATCGGCGCCTTCTCCTTGGCTTATCAGCTAGCAAAGCATCTCTCTAACGGATAGAAACAGCTTTTTTGCCTTTTAAGGGCACTTTCTCTTCGTTTGCGATGAAATAGTTCGAGAAAAGGAAACGTTCTGCATAAACCTCTTCAGCGATCATCCTCTCGAATAGAGGGGCGAAATCGACGGGAAGGTATTTTTCGTATTCCTCTTTATATATAGGCGATAAGAAACTGACATAAACCGGGTAACGCTTGTAGTTGTTGTCTTTCTGAAGCGGGAGCTGGCTTCCGAATTGCCCTACCCCTATAACCGGGACGCCCGCCTTATAAAGGCTTTTGAAAGAGCCAGGGTGGAAGGATAGCATCGGCCCGAAAGGCTCGCGGTTCCTCGTTCCTTCCGGATATATCAAAACGCTGCATTTTCCGCTTGAAAGCTTATCGGCGGTGTCTTTCATCATCCTGACGCCATCGCGCAAATCGCCTCGATCGAGGAAATAGCCATCCACCGCTTTGATCGCTTTCCCGACGAACGGGAATTTGAGGGCCTCTTTCTTGGCGACGAAGCTAACCGGCTCTTCGCACCAATAGATGATGCAGATGGCATCTAAATCGCTTAGATGATTCGGCACGAGGAGGAATCTCTTCCCCTCCTTCTCGAGTTGCCTTATATTCTCGAGCCCCTTTATCTTCCAATCGATCCGGAAATGGTCGAGGACGAGCGTGAAAAGCTCACGAACTTTATCGTATCTTTCTTTAAGGGGGTAGCGCTCAGGGTGAGCGGCGTAGCGAACGATGTAGCGGAAATAAATCCACAATATCTTCCATCCGCACTGCAATATGATCCGTAGGTATTTGAACATCGACACGATTCTAGCACTCCTCGCCGCTTTTCGCCCCTTTTTTCGAGAAAGAAATAGGTTTTATGAGCCATGCTTACAAACCTCATCAAATTAGAGGAGACGGGCTTTTGCGGGGATATTTCGCAATAAGCCTTTATTAAAAGAAGAAAAACGTCTTTCTAATGCGCATAATGAAATGATTGAGCGCGAAATCCACGCATGAACTTAATGGATCTGCAAATAGCTATCCAAGCAAGACTTGTTAATCGTTGCAAAAGGATGCTCAATGCATAAGCGCATTATCTTAAAAAACAAACGCGCGTCTATCGCTATAAAGATCAAACAAACAAATCGTCGAGCGTCAGAATGTTTTGGAAAATGGAGCTGTATTCGTTAGCCTTGACGCCCAAAGAAGTGATGAGGGTATTATGAACGGCCGTCTTTTTGGAAATGAATTTCCTAATCTCCTCATCTCTTTCCAATACCTTCAAATAAAGGCTTTTCTCGACTGCGAAAACCTTGCCATAGAACTTGATTTCGCAAACATTTATGACATTGTCGTTTCTATCGATAACCAGATCAATTTGGCCAGAGCCATCTTCTGCATCGTAATTCCAAGACGAATTCCGGCTTATGACGCCACTTACCCCGAGAGCTTTCTTTATTGCATCAATATGGTTAAGGCAAACATTCTCATATGCCACCCCTCGCCACGATGCAAGCTCTTGACTTGCGATGCCTTTGCTCCAAAAGGAGGAATCCCTGCTTTGCTCGTAGCAAAATCGCAAATAGAACAAACAAAACGGATCAATGAGCCGATAAAAAGGTATTTTGCTATTCACACCGAAAGGGACATATTTCTCAATGAAATCGCTTGAAAGCAATGCATTGATGACTTTTGAGAGATTCCCGCCATCGCTTGTTTCAAGCTCCGTGGCTATTTCTTTGCGCGTATACCCTTTTCGACGCTTAGAAAGCAAACGAACGACTCTTTCAGCGAGATATCCATTATCGAAACTTGAAAGGAAGAGCCTATCGAATTCTAGTTTCAGATGTGCGTTTTTGCTGAAAAAAAGCTCATCAATATTGCCTGCCAAGCTGTTGCATTTCTTAAAATATCCTAGATAATACGGAATTCCTCCGAGAATCATATAAGAGGAAACGATATCGTATCTAGTCATCGCTAGGCCGCGCTCGGAAAAGAAATCCTCGCATTCTTTCAAAGTGAAAGGAGAAAGTTTTATCTCGTAACTGACCCGATCATATAAGCCGCCATGGCCATTGATGAGATTGTTTTGGATCCATGAATTCGCGCTGCCTGCCACAATCACCATGAGGTTGCTTTTCGCGCATCCATACCCATTCCAGAAGCTCTCAAAGGCCTTGATGAAATCCCCTTTTCCCGTGTCGAGCCATGGCAACTCATCGAGAAAAACGAGGAGCCTTCCTTCTTTCTCTTTGCTATCAAGCAATTTCTCCAATAGATAAAAAGCCGCAAACCAGTCCTTTGGCTTCTTCGTTTCATCATCCATCCCATATCTTAATAGAGATGTATAGAAAGCATTGAGTTGATTATCCAAACTATCGCCTTCTTGTTCATCTGGCGATAAAGCAGTGTGCTTGAAAGCGAATTTGCCTTTGAAGAGTTCATTTATCAAAAAGGTTTTGCCAACGCGCCTCCGTCCATATACCGCAACGAGTTCGGCGCGATTGTCATCATATAGCGACTGCAGTTCGCCAATTTCTTTCTTTCTGCCTATCATAATCAACCTCTTTGAGCGAAATCGTATGTTTTTTATCGCTTTTCGCTCATGTAATTACCAAATTTAAGCATCAAGACACCTAAAAAACAATATCTAGAGCGAAATCTGATGTTTTTTATCGTTTTTCGCTAGCGATAATGATCTATCTTGAAAAGAACCGTTCATTTAGATAAAGAGTAGGCAAAACGTAAGCTCTGGATGAAATTTTTGCGTATTTACGCATTTTTATAACGCATGATGAACGAAAAACAGGCAGCCGATTTAATAATCGATCTTGATTTTGGAGCGAAATCGTATGTTTTTTATCGTTTTTCGCTCTGGATGACAGATATAAAAACAAACAAAAACGCCGAAGTTTCTTCAAAAACCAGGGTTTAAGCCTCGCTTTTCAAGCTTTCCATTTTCGGGCCATATATCTCTTTATGCTCAATGACGAGAACAAGACCCCAACGCTCGTCCATCTCGATCCTTCCTTTGAAGGCAATATACGATCCTTCTTTTTCTTTGCTCCAGGAAGAGGAAGCGAAATACGGCATGCGGACTGGGATTTTGTCGATCGTGTAGATGCCATTTTGATTGACGATTGGCCTTTCGACTTCCACATAACGGTAATTCGCATCGATTATTTGGCCAACTCTTCCGGTCACGAAAACGCTTGAAATCATCTGATTTCTCCTTTTTGTTAAATTGAGGTGGTGTGGTTATTGAATGCCGCCTATCTCGGCAATGCGGTGGCTATGAAAGAGAAGGATGGGATGACGACCTTTTTCTCGCTCGTGGCGACATATTTGCCGCTTTTCCCGAAAAGGGTGACCTCTTTCTTCTCGACTGTGTGCGTTAATTCTACCCCAGTTGGGTTATAGAATAAATGGATTTCTTTGTAAGGTGAGGCATTCTCCTCGCCTTTGATATAGACGCAAAGAAGGTCCCCTTCGTTTTTGATATCCAGATAGTGATCGAGATGGCGCGGGTCATAACTATGGAGAAAGCGGGTCTTTTTCCGGAAGACGATGAGAGCGCGCAGATAATCCACCATCTCGCTTCTCTCATCGATTAATTTATATGAAAGGCGATTATACCAATCAGGTGCGTTGTACGTATTCTCGTTGAGCCATTTCGATTGCCCTACCTCTTCCCCGGCGTGGATGAAAGGGATGCCGAAGCTAGTGAGGATCAAAGCCTCCGCGAAAAGGCATTTCCTGAGAATCGTCTCTTCTTCTCCCCCGTCATGTTTCGAAAGGTAATCGAAATAAGTCCCATTGTCATGGCATTCAACGTAATTGAGGCTCCCTCGAGCGTCAAAGAACATCTTTTTCCCGCCGCAGAAATCGAAGGAAGAGCCGGCGAAAGCGAATTTGGCTTCATCAGTGGCGAACAAATCCCCATTCGCGTATCTTTTGATGGCTTCTCTATATTTGTCATTGAAGAAAGCATAGTCTGGCAAAAGACGATAATTATCCATCGTGGCGAGCGGGCTATCGACTTCCCCTCCCATATTCCATCCTTCCCCATATGCCATGAAATACGGGTTTTTCTTTTTCCCGTATGCGATGATCTCGTTTATCGCGCTGACGGTGATGATGCCGCTCAAATCAAAGCGGAAACCGTCGATTTCATAATAATCAATCCACCATTTGGCGCTGTCGACGATGAGCTTCCTCACCATCGCCCGCTCACTTGCGAGGTCATTCCCGCATCCGCTCGTATTGGCAAGCTTCCCATTTCCTCGGCGCCTGAAATAATAATTCGGCACGATTTTCTCAAAAGAGGTCGATTGGTATTCGTAGACATGGTTATACACCACATCCATGACGATCCTGATCCCCTCCTTGTGGAAAGCGCTTATCATCGTCAAGCAGTCGGATATCCTGCTATAAGGGTCTTCCTTGGAGCTCGCGTAGCTCCCTTCAGGCACGAAATACTGCACGGGGTCATACCCCCAGTTATAGGAAGAGAAAGGGTTTTTCTCATCGACTGATCCATAATCCTGGATTGGCTGAAGCTGAAGATGGGTGAAACCGAGAGAAGCTAGATAATCAAAGCCAGCCGGCTTCCCTTCTGAAGTCTTCCTGCCTCTTTCCGCCAAGCCGAGGAAAGTGCCTTTATTCTCGATATTCGCGCTTGGGTCAATCGTCAAATCGCGCACATGCCCTTCGTAGATTATGGCGTCGCAATAGCTATTCATCGCTGGGAGGCGGGAAGAATAAAGCTCCCTGTGAAGCTTTTTGAAATCGGCGACGACGCTTCTTTCGCCGTTCAAAGTCGAGCATTTGGCGTAAGGGTCGATGGACGAGAGGTGGATTTCGCTCGTGATGAGATGATAAAGATATCGCGCGCGCTCATAATCGCCTTTCAAAGCAAGGCGATAGACCCCCTTTTCCCCGCGCGTGAGTTTATAGAAATGCGGCTCTTTCTCATTCTCTTTCTGAATCTCGATGCTGACGGAGCTAGAAAGAGGGGCCCAAAGAGCGAAAATCGTCTCCTCTTTTGAATAATTCGCCCCTAAATCAGAGCCATCATAAGCGTATTCCTCATCGAAAGAGGGGAAAGTAGAAGCCTCGCTCACGTCGAGAGGGAATATGCCGTATTGAAGGACCTCAAGGCGGTAGCTATGGCCTAACTCGAGCGGCTTCTCGAATTTGTAATCGATGATGAGCTGACTTGGCAAAGATACTTTTTTATCGGGCACGAGTTTCCACCGTTTCTCATCATCAATGATGAGCGTCACTTCGACCGAATCGAAGGAAATCTCCGAAAATACTGATAGTCTGATCAAATCTTCGCTCACTAGGCGAGCGGAAAGGAAAGTATTTCTCATCTACTGCTGCTCCCGTTCAAATCGCTGTTATCGGTACTCCCGGCTGGGAGAGAGGTTTCCTTGCTCTCGGAATGGATCAAAACGCGACTCCCTTTCGAATTGGTGGGCCCGCCGCTCATTTCGACGATCCCATCTTCCTGCAAACGCTTGAAGAGCTTCCCAGCCCGGGAGAAGCCGACCTCAAACTCGCGCTGGATACGCGAAATGGACATATATTCCTGGCTCATCGTTTTCTCTTTGACGATTTCATAAAGATCATCGGATGCCGCTTTCCTTATCTCGCTCCGATCCATTGGGGTAAGAGGGACATTAAGAGGGGCGACTTCTTCCTCTTTCTCGACCAAATCAAGGAAATATGGGTCATATTGCGGCAAACTCTCGCTCTTTACGAAGTCGCAAACGCGCTTGATTTCGCTTGTCTCAACCATCGCCCCCTGGGCTCTGATAAGGCCGTTGCGCAATACTTCTGGGCAAATCACGAGCATATCGCCATGCCCTGCAAGTTCCTCAGCCCCGGCTTGATTCAAGATCGTGACCGAATCGGTGCTGCTATTCATGGACAAAGCGACCCGGACGCCAAGATTCGCCTTAAGCCTTCCCGTCACCACGTTCACCGTCGGGCGCTGGGTGGCGATAATAAGATGTATACCGGCGGCTCTAGCCTTCTGGGCAATGCGCACTACCGGGTCTTCCACGTTTTTGAAAGTATCCATGAGATCGGCGAATTCATCGATTATGCAGACGATGAAAGGAAGGCGCGTGAGATTATGCTCGGCGGCATAGCTATTATTGTATTCGTTGATTTCGCGGGTGCCCGTTTTCTCGAAAAGCGAGTAGCGGCGCTCCATCTCGTGGCATAGCTTATCGACGCAGACCTTCGCTTGACTCATCTCTTTCACGATAGGGCAAAGAAGATGCGGGATATTGCTGTAGCAGCCCATCTCCACGCGCTTAGGATCGATCATCACGAGTTTGAGCTCCTCGGGGCGGTTGCGCATGATAAGCGACATGATGACGCTGTGCATATAAACGGATTTCCCTGAGCCAGTGCCGCCGCTTACGAGCATATGGGGGAATTTGGAAAGGTCGCCGGAGACGAATTTGCCAGAGATATCCTCGCCAAAAGGTATATAGAGCCTCGTTTTCGGGTTTAATGGCGGCAAGGCGCGGAAAATCTCCTTCATATAGACGGTGCGCGCCTCTTCATTGACGATTTCTAATCCCGAAGTCATCTGACCGATGACCACTTCCTCATAACGCGTCGGGATGCCGCCGAGCTTGACTTGGATGCTTTGGATGTAGCGTTTGACGCTCGAGACGGTGATACCGCTATCGGTGGCGATATTGAAACGGGTGACGGAAGGGCCGATTGTGTAAGATTCGACATGCGCTCCGGCTTTGAAGCTCTCCAAGGTGGCGTTGATGATCTCTTTTTTGAGATTGCAGTCCTGCTCTTGCTTAACGTAGACCTCATCTGCTCCGATTTCATTCAAAAGCGATTCATCGGGATAGGCGTAAGAAGATAAAGGAGGGGCGTATCTCTCGCCCGTGAGGGGGTCGACCGTCGGATCTATTTTCGCTTCCTCTTTTTTTGCAGTCTCCTCTTGAGTTGGGGCTGATTCATCGATGATTTCTTTTTCTTCATCCATCGGGTTGTTCGTTTGCTCGCTGGTATCTTCGACAAAGGCTTCATCTTTTTTCATCATCGGGGCAGACTCTGCCTCTTCGACCGTCTCTACTATTGCGCTTTCTTTCTCTAACTCAGGGAAAGGCGGCTGAGGCTCTTGCTCTTCGATGGGTTCTTCATAGCCAAGCGGAGGAGGAATGACGATCGTTTCTCTTTCTGCTGCCTCTATTTTCTCCGGCTCCGCAATTTTCGCTTCTTCCTTCGCTTCTTTAGCGAACTCTTTGTCGTTATCGATAGGCCTATGGCTTTCTTTTCGCTTCTCGCTATCGTTAAGGGAAGACGGCACAAAGAAAGGAGCGCCCATCTCTATTTTTTCCTCTTGCAGCGGAGCCTCTTCGCTCACTAATGGGGCGGAGGGGTAAGAAGGGATTCCATCATCTTCCGCTTTGCCTAATAGAGCTGCCTCAGGGACATACATCGCCTCTTTTGGCTCAGGGTCGATGAGCGAAGAAAGAGGGGCGCTCACGTATTCCACGGCTCCCGCAAAAGGAGGGACATCGATATCCTGGCGGTGATATATGTCGATGCGTCTCTCTTCGATTTTCTCCTCTTTTTCGATATGGGGAGGCTCTTCTTCGACGCTAGACGCGGCAGATTCTTCTTCGCATGCAGCGTTTTCAAATAAGGGAGACGAGTTCACGCGGGTTTCTTCAAAAGATGTCGTTTCCTTGGTTTTCTTTTCATTATCCGCGCAAAAATCGTCTTCTTTTTCTAAATTCGGCTTAGAAGAAGGGAGAGGCTCATCTTCGTCAAGAGGGGCAATCGCCTCAATCCGCCTCCTCTTTCTCTCTTCTTCTTCCTCGATCCGCTTTCTTTCTTTCTCGCTCGCTTTTTTCGATCTAATGATGGCCAAACGTGTTTTTATTCTTTGGCGCAAACGCTTAAGGAGCGGGAAGAAGATGACGATGAGGCCAGCAAGAAGCAAAACCACGGAAAATAGATAGAGAAAGGGAACGCCAAAAAAGGAAAAAGCGCTATAAAGGATGAAACCGATCAAACCGCCTCCCAAAGAAGAGGAGAGATACATCAAAGCTGGCGAAGAAATGGCAGCGAAAATCTCGTTATAGGAAGAGAAAGAGAAAGGCGCTGCGCCGTTGAAGGAAAAGAAGCTTATAAGGGCGCTAATCCCCAAAGAAAGAAGAATAAAGCCGACGATATATCTCCATAGATAGGGAGGAAAATGGCCTTTCTGGAAAATAAAAAGGCAAAAAAAGGCAAAAAGCGGGATAAGACCCCACATAAATATCAAACCGCCTAGATAAAAGAAACCGGCGCCGAATAAATTAAGATGGACGGTCAAAGGCGAAAGGAGAGTGAACATCGATAAAAGGGCGAAAAAGAGGGCAATCGCCCGCTTAATGCTCTTCTCGCTTACCTCTCTTTTCTTCCTGCTCATCATTCTCTCCCCGAATGAAAGAAACGGAATCAAGCCAAATCGATGATGAGAGGGAGGACCATCGGCTCTTTTCCAGTCTCTCTCCTGATGGCGCGCATGCAGCGCTCATAAGCCTCTTGCTTCGTCTGGACAAGGTCGAAACGCTGGTCGCTGAGATGGCTTTTCACGGTCGAGAGGAACACTTCCTTTAGCTCACGCGAGACGATTTCCCCGTCCCTTGCCGTCGTTAAGCCCTTAAGCTGAACATCGGGCCCAGCGAGGATTTTTCTCTCTTTCGAGGAAATGGCCAAAGACAAAACAGCCACCCCTTCCGCGAGTTTCTGGCGGTCGAGAAGGACGCTAGTTTGAACATCCCCTACCCCGATCCCATCGATCATTATATCGCCATGAGGGATCTTCTCGTCGAATAGGTGCGCACCTTTCTCGTCGTAGAGCCAGCTTAAGCCGTTCTCGAGCAAAAAGACATTGCTGTGATTGAGGTTGATTCCCATGGAAAGAGCGACTTCCGCATTGTTGAGCAGATCTTTGAAATAGCCTTTGACGGGGATATAGTACTTCGGCTTGAAGAGGGAAATCATCATTTTGAGATCCTCTTCGCTCGCGTGCATCTTGAGGAACTCCTTCTTGCTGATGGAGACGACTTCGCATCCGGCGCGATAGCATTCATCGAGCGCATCGGTGGCCTCGATTTCCGTATTGTCATTGCTTGGGCAAGCGAAGATGAAAGTATCTTTTTCATTCAAGACGACCTGTCGGTTCTCGTTCTCCCCGGAAGCCAAAAGGGCTATTTTGCTGTAAAGCTTGGTGCCGCTCCCTAACATGAGTACCATGATGTCCACCGCTCTCAAGCGGTTGATATCGGTGATCGGGGCATAATTTTCCCTCGGGATGATGAGCTGCCCGCAGCTTTGCATGGCCTCAATCGTGAGTTTCGTCTCTTCATCGTAAGGGACGATTTTCTTCTTCGTGTTGATCGCCAAGGATATGACTTCGTCGATGTTGTAGAAATTGGTGTTGAATAAAGCGACGAAAATGCGTCCGGCGGCATCTTTGACCTTATGCTCGATTAAGCGCGTCAATTTGTAATTGGGGGCGGTATAGCCAGCTCTGCTTGCGTAAAGGGATTCATTCATCAAAACGAGGGTCGGCTTCTCAGAAATGCGCGCAATGGCTTGCAAATCGTGATGGTAGTTTTTCGAGGAGCTGTTCTCGACGACGAAATCGCCGGTGATGACGATATTGCCGTAACTCGAGGAAATGGCGATGCCGCTGCTTTGGGCGATATTATGGGCGGTCTGGAAAAAGGAGATATCGCGCCCGGCGACGCGGAAAGAGGAAGTCGGGGCCACGAACTGGAGGTTGTAGCGGTTTGGGTTCTTGTTGATGCTTTTGGTGAACATCCGAAGCATCGTTAGAGTCACTTGCGAGCCATAGATAGGAGCTGGAACATCATCCCAAATATAGGGCAGGGCGCCGATTTGATCCTCGTGCCCATGCAAAAGGAAATAAGCCTTCACGCGATCTTTGTTCTCGCGCAAATACGTGAAATCGGAAATAACGTAATCAACCCCCGGCATGTTCTTATCCGGGTATTTGACCCCGCAATCGACGACGAATATATCATTATTGATCTCGACGACGGTGCAGCTTTTGCCGTTTTCGTCTAACCCGCCGAGAGTAAATATGCGAATTTTATCGTTCATAATAGCCTCCGATAAAGAAAAAATGACTTCTTTCCTTAGTATAAAGGAAAGAGATGGCGAAAAGTAGTGAAATTGCCCTTAAATGGAGATAGAGGCGATGGTAGATGAGTCCTCTAGAGAGCGGATAGCGATCGTCTTGTCCTCGAAGATGGCATAAGATGGGCTTTGCCCCTCTTTCGGGAAAGACGGGCTTCCGGGATTGACGTAGATGATGCCGTCTTTTTTCTCGAGCTTATGGACATGGGTATGGCCAGAGAAATAGATATCGCCGCTTTCCAATTTGAGAAAAGAAGGCGTCAAATCATCGCCATGAGACAAAACGCAGCGCTTCTTGGAAATGATTATCTCCGCTCTCTTAGGAAGAGTCAAACCAAGCACCGTATCGTCAATCGCGGCGTCACAATTCCCTTTGACGCAGATGGCCTTTGCTAAATATGGCTTCAAAATGGTGGCCACCCCCATTCCGTCATAATCCTCGGGCACCCCGTTCCGCGGGCCATTATAAAGGAAGTCGCCGAGAAAAAAGAGGTGATCCGGTTTTTCCTCGTCGATGATTTCCTTTATTCTCGCGGCGACTTTCTTTCGCCCATGAATATCGCTAAAAACAAGGATTTTCATCTTAGATGCGCTCCATATCCCGGGTGGCGATGAGAGCGATGCCGCTTCCCGCCAAATCCTCGATGATGACATCGCCTATATGAATAGGCGCCTTCAGATGGACTTTATTGATTTCTTCCATCGCGATGAACAATTTTCCCTTAGGGATCGGCTCAGCGCTTTTCACTGGGCACATCGGGAGATTGCTCCCTTCGATGCGGACGGTCGAGGTGATTACGCGCGTTGGGTTTTTGACTTCCTGGAGACCGTATTTGCTTCCGCGTGGGCAGAAATTGCCCGTCACGGTGTCATTGTCGGTATCGACGCTCAAATGGCAGCCTCTGGGGCAGCAAATGCAGATAAGCTCTTTTTTCATGGCTATTTTTCCTCCTTCGCGCGAAGAGAGATACTGATATCGTTTTTGCCGGAGAATAGCTCCTTTGGCAAACGATCGATTTCCATTTCGCTTGGGATAATGACGGGTTTATAGATGCTTTTCACGAGCTTGTCCCCGTCATAGAAATCGATATAGACGTTCTTGCTCGGCTTCCTGACGCGGAATTTGAAGGCGATTTTGCTCTCGGCATTTTCATGATATAGAGAGGAAGGGACGACATACCCTATCCCTTCGCCTGGGTTCACCGAAATAGGGGCGGAAGAACGCTTGATTTCGCCTTTGAGATAGGAAGCGGCGGCTTTCCCGGCTTCACGGGCTTCCGCGACCACATTGTCCACCAAATCGTGGACATGGAGGACATTGCCGCAGCTGAAGATGCCTTCTTTCGAGGTCTCATAATGCTCATCCACCGCTGCGCCTTTGCTGCGGGAAGTAGGGATGGACAGATTCGAGAGGAGGTTGTTGTTCGGCACTAAGCCGATAGAAAGAATGAGCGTATCGACATCGAAACGCTTCTCCGTTCCCTTTATGGGGCTCATTCTGCTATCGACTTCGGATATTTCGATGGCTTCCACGCGCTTTTTGCCGATGATTTTGCTCACGGTGTGGGATAAATAAAGAGGGATGGAATAATCCTCCAAGCACTGGACCATGTTGCGGTTAAGCCCGTTGCTCCAGGCGCAGATTTCCGCAACGCCAAGCACTTTCGCCCCTTCCAAAGTAAGGCGTCTAGCCATGATAAGCCCAATATCGCCTGAGCCTAAAATGAAGACGCGCTTCCCGGCCAAATAGCCGTATTCATTGAGGAAGAGCTGAGCTTGGCCTGCCGTCAAAACGCCAGCTGGGCGGCTGCCCGGAATGCCGATGGCCCCGGCATTGCGCTCATAGCATCCAGCGGCCATGATGATGGCTTTGGCTTCCACTTTCAC
>CAVKAR010000020.1:0-24570 GCA_963654425.1 Lachnospiraceae bacterium | reverse complement strand
GCTCTATAGCGTGTATCACCGCTTCGCCTTGCCTAGCGATACCTTCGTCATCGATAAATACAGCGGGAAAATGAGGCGGAGCAATAGCCCGAATGAGAACGAGCAGAAGACGGTGGAGCTGTATTTGCCTCGCCGCAAAGAGCCTACGACTTACACGATCCATCTATATACGGTGAAAAAAGACACTTATTACAATTTTCCGCGCTTCGAGATGAATTTCTCTCTCTATAGCGCCGGCAACCGTTTCGGGAATTGCCTTGATAGCGACTATTGCGTGGGGGCCGATTATGAATGAATGGTTCCTCTACTCCATTATCCTCATCTTCTCCGTCTCGATGAGCAATCTCACTCTCTCCTATAGCAAACTGAGCCGGGTATTTTACGGATACGGGAAAAGCATCCCGGAAAGCTCGGTCTACGGCACGGCCTTCCAACCGCATGGCTCCCCGCCTTATTTCAACGTCGAGCTCATCAAAAGGAAGAGCGAACGCTACTTCGCCTCGTATTTGGAGGAAGGGGAATATTCTTATGAGCTCCTTTTCCCTAACGATAAGGAAGTGCGCAGCTTCACCCTTTCCTTCAAAGGTGATGTCTCTGGTCTCTTCGTCTTTTCCAAAAACGCCAAATTCTACATCAGGGAGGGTTCCGTTTATGCTTCTTAGCGCCAAAGAATACCTTGAAAGCTCCTTCCTTAAGCCGCTCCTTTTCAAGGAAGGGGTCACCGATATCTCCTATAACGGGGAATCCTTCTACTACATGGATAACCTCGAAGGGAGAAAGAGGTCCGAGATAAAAAAGAGCCCGGAAGAAGTGGGGGATTTCCTTAAGCAGCTCGCCAATCTCTGCGAGAGGCAGTTCTCCTTTTCCTCCCCGCTTCTAGACACTTCTTTCTCCCGTTATCGGCTCAATGCCGTCCATAGCGCACTCGTCCGCCATAAGGAAAGCAAGGCTTTCTCCTTCTCCATCCGCATCGCAAGCGAGACGTCATTGCTCACCGATTCTTTTTTCCCAACAGGGGTGAAAGAGGCGATACTCCTAGCCTTAGAGAAGCGCGAGAGCATCGTCATCGGCGGGATCACGGGGAGCGGGAAGACGGAACTGCAGAAATACCTTCTTCTGCAGCTGAAGGATAACGCGAGAGTGATCGTCATCGACAATGTCGAGGAGCTCGATTTGGTGAGAAATCCCTCTATCGATCAGACAACCTGGGTGAGCAATGAGCGGATAGAGGGCGGGAATATTGATGATTTGGTGCGCAATTCCCTCCGCAGCAACCCCGATTACGTGATCGTGGCCGAAAGCCGGGGAAGGGAATTCGAATACGCTCTCTCCAGCGCGATGAGCGGTCACCCGATCATCACGACGATCCACGCCAAAAGCGTCGATACGATGATCGATAGGATGGCGCGGCTTGCTTTGCTTGGCAAAAAAGACAGCAGCAAGAGCGAGATTATCGAGGATATCCTCTCCCATTTCTCCCTTTTCATCCACCTTAACCGCGAGATCATCGAGGGGAAAGTCACCCGCTACATCGATAGCGTCGCCCGAATCGAAGGAAAAGAGAAAGTGCTTCGCTACATCTATTCAAGAAAGGAGAACCATGAGACGTTTTAAATACGAATTCATCTTCTTCATCATCTCTCTCTTAGCGGGGGCTAGCGCCTATTTCATCATGGGGAATAAACTCATCGCCCTTGCCGTAGCCTTGCTTTATCTCCTCCCGCTTCTTTTCTTCGTCTCGCCGATGTATCGGAGGGCGGAGAAGAAAAGAATCAAGCAAGAGGAGGCTTATCAATTCGTCAACCGTTTTTCGATCACCCTTTCTTCCTCCTCTTCCGTCACCGATGCCTATTCGCGGGCGAGCGAAGATATCATCGATGAGGAATTCCAGGAAATAAACGCGAGGATAGGCTACTTGTCCACTCTCCAGAAAGTCGTCTATTTGTCCGATTTCTTCTTGACCTCTTTCTATGATGTCTTCGTTTCCGTCTTCAAAATCCACGAAGAAGAAGGCGGGGATTTCCTCAAGACGGCCGATCCCCTCATCAAGGAGATGAATATCGAGATGGAGAATGCCTCCGCCTCTTATAAAGAAGGGCTCAAGAAAGCGGGTGAATTCATCACTCTTTGGGTCTTGTCTTTGTCAATTCTCCTCTTCATGAGAATCGCGCTTAAAAACCTCTATCCGTATATGGTGGATTCGCTTGCCTATATCGCCGTCTCGCTCGTCTATTTCCTGACTCTCCTCATCAGTTTGCTCGTCTTCTCTTCCATCTATACGGGCGAGGCGTTTTTCAAAAAGGAAAAGGAGAAAAAGATATGAAAGCGAAAAAGCGGCTGTCTATCGATAAAGCGCTCATCAAAAAGAGACTCCCCGTCCTTCTTTTCGGCAACTTCCTCTTCATCGCTTTAGGGGCCTATTTCCTCTACAAGAAGATGGCGACCCTCTATATCGTCTTGCCTTTCTTCTTGGCTCTCGTCTTCTCTTATTTGACGATATTTCGCGCGAATAAGGGCAATAAGAAGAAGGAAGAGGCATCCTTGGAGAGGGAATTCGTGAAGATCTTCGGCTTCCTGGAGGTGTATCTCCGGAACAAAATCCCCGTCTATAACGCCCTTGAGCGATTAGAGGAATACTCCTCTCCTTTGATGAAGGCGAAGCTTGAATCCCTCATTGCGGAAATCGACGTCAACAAGACGGTTGAGCCGTATGTGCATTTCGCCGAATCCTTCTCGTCTTTGACCGTCAAGGAAGTCATGATCAGTTTATATCTGCTCGTCGAGCAAGGGGAAAACGAGAACTATCTCCGCCAGTTCTCCTTCCTTTTCTCCTCTTTCTCCGCCGAGGAGAAGAAGCTCTTCCGCGAAAGGAAGATGGCTTCTTTGTCGAACACCCATTTCTTCCCGCTCGTCGGAAGCGCGGTGACGATGATCATGATAAGCGTCGGCATCATGAATGCGATAGGAGGAATCATAAGTGGCTAACAAATTATCATTCATCCTTTCCCTTTTCTTCTTGATGCAGATCCTCGCCTATTCCGGTGATTTATCCATCGTCTCGACTATTTACACGAGCCTAGACGCTCTTTCGGTGAGCGTATCGCAGCTCATCGCCAAAGAAGGGGGCATCACCGATAGAGTAAAAACCTACGTTGTCTCTTCTTACGAAAAGGCCTCGATTGAGGCCGTTGGAGATAGCTATGTCCCCTTTGGGGAAATGCTAAGCTATCGCTTATTCGCGTCCTACCAGCCGCTCATCATGAGCGATAAAGAGATGGAAATATCGCTCGTGCGCGGCGCGGTTATAGGTTATTTGGACCCATGAGAAAGGAGGTAAAATGTCAGAATTCAAGGGACAGCTATTGGGCATGGTGCTCGTCATCCTCGTCTTCGCCGCCATCGCCGGCGCGATGAAAGGGATGTTCAGCAAAGAAGTAAGCGCCATCAGCGACAAATTCAGCACGGCTCTCAATAGCAACTACACTGCCGGCAGCTAAGTAAGGCAAAAGAAGGCTCCTTGCGAGCCTTTTTGCTTCATTGATAAGCGTATTTCCAATCCTTATAATATCGGCGAGGAGAAAAATATGACCATTGCTGAAGAAATAAGGAAGAACTTCGCCGAGCGCATCCACAAAGACAGCGTTGACGATGCTTCCTCGCTCAAAGATCTCGGGCTCGATAGCCTTGACGTGGTGGAGCTTTGCCTCGACCTCGAGGACCGTTACCACATCCAATTCGAGACCGATGAGCTCTCTAGCTTCAAGACGGTCGGTGATTTATTCGCCGCCATCGAGAAGAAGACGAACGCGAAATAAACAGAAGCAAGAACGATAAGCCGCGAAAGCCGGCTTATTTTCTTTTTGGGAAGAGAAGGGAGAATTCGCGAAAATTTACCTTGCAAAGGCTAGCGCCAATCAGTATTATTGTCGGTGCGCTTTAGGCGCGAAAGATACGCGCTCAGCTAGCTCAATGGCAGAGCAATCGGCTGTTAACCGATCGGTTGCAGGTTCGAGCCCTGTGCTGAGCGCCACTACTTGGCCCGTTGGAGAAGCGGCTTAACTCATATCCCTTTCACGGATACATTCATGCGTTCGAATCGCATACGGGTCACCAATTCAAAAGAAAGCGAAACTTCATTGAATCGCTATAAAGACCGCCGATTTGGCGGTCTTTTGATTTATTCGTTTGGCTCTTTCGCCGCGAAATACCCATTCCGTTTTGATCCAATGCGCTCAAGCAAACCCAATTCTTTTAGCTTAGCGATATTTTTGCTCACCGATGAAACGCTTAGCTTTATGGTGAAACCATCGAATGATACGATTTCGATTGCATAAAGATGAGCCATCGAGTAAAGCAATTGCTCTATGTCGGCAAAAATAGCTCGAGATATAACGCAAAGCGTATTTCCGCTTATCCACCATCTTGATGCTGTCACGACCGTCCATTGCGCCGAAACGCAATTTAAAATGTACTTTATAATGTAATCAAAATGTAATTGCTGGCTGTTTGCCATTGAATTTTGAAATCGTTTTATGTCATTTTGCTGCTTTTTTAGATCGTTCAAAGCTTTTAAAAAACAGCAGCGGTTGAAGATGAGATAACACAAAAAAAGTATTTCATTCATCGTTTTCCTTTTGAAAAAAATGCTGGACGTATCCTCGAGAAATCGCCTTTTCGATGACTGCATCGTTATTGCTTACTAGCGCCGCAATAAAGGCCTCATTTGACTGATCGTTTTCACGATATCGCAAAAAGCACTGTTAAAAAGATGACGTTCCATGGGAATTTATTTATAATTGCGGTAAAACAAGAGTGCACTAAGTTTTTACCGAGGTTTCAATTATGTATATAAAAAGAACAATCGAAGAATGGATAAAAAAGAATGCCCAATCGTTTCCGTCGATTACCATATACGGCCCTAGGCAAGTAGGGAAATCAACCACTGCTGACGAGCTTTTCGGGGCAAGATTCAAATCGGTTAATTTGGATAAACTCGAAGATAGGTCGTTAGCGAAGAATAACCCATCCTTGTTTTTGGACGCGAATGGTTGGCCGCTCATAATCAATGAAGTCCAAAAAGCGCCGGAATTATTGGATGAAATCAAAGACAGAATCGACGAGCAGAGGAAAATATGGCGGAAAAACGATCAAAAGCCGGAGCTTATGTACGTTTTGACAGGCTCAAATCGTTTTGAGCTCACTAAATGCGCAAGCGAGTCTTTGGCAGGCAGGACCGGTTTAGTGGAGATGAGTTATCTCGATGAACGGGAAGTATTCGCGCAAAACGAGAGCCCATTTTCCTCTGACATCAAAGAACTTTTGAAGCGAGAGAAGAACGCCGATATGCCTTTCAGGGGGCCGAAAGAGATATTCGATGACATATATCGCGGCTTTATGCCCGATGTTATAAAAGGCGACAGCGATAGGGAGATTTACTATCGTTCATATGTCGACACTTATATCGAAAAGGATATCAGAACCATCGTGAAAGCGGAAAACGAGACGCGTTTTCGGGATTTCATGAAAGCGTTGGCTTTTAGGACGGGCCAGCAAATCGTCTATTCCGATATTGGGGCGCTAATCGGCGTCAATGCCAATACGGCCAAAAACTGGCTCTCGCTTTTGGTGAGTTCCGGGATAGCGATACTATTAGAGCCATATATGTCAAGCGTGAGCCGCCGCATCAGCAAGACCCCGAAATTTTATTTCCTCGACACCGGTTTAGCCTCCTATTTGTGCGGCTGGCCGAGCGGGGAGATGATTTATAACGGAGCGATGTCAGGAGCTTTTTTCGAAACGTTCTGCGTGGCTGAGATCGTGAAAAACCTGCGAAATCACGGAAAGCGCGCAGAGGATATCCTTTATTACTATCGCGACATGGACCAAAAAGAAATCGATCTGCTTTATGTAGAAGCGGGGCATATATTCCCGATGGAAATCAAAAAGAGCCCTCAAAGAAGCAAAGCCACCAAAAATTGGAATGTGCTAGATAAATACAATATGCCGGTACTTCCTGGCTTGGTGATCGAAATCACGGATAAAATCAGGCCGATAAACGAAAAAGCCTATTCTTTTCCGGCGCATCTATTGGTTTTTTAAAGCACTTCTAGCCTTTAAAAACAAACGCGATCGAAGATAAGATGCCGCAAAAAAAGTTTTTTAATTAGCGCAAAAAAGGTTTTTTGTGTTTTAAAATCAAAAAAAACATCAGATAGTATGCCAGTTTTTGCTTAATCGCGGTAAAAAAGAGTGCACTCCGTTTTTACCGCGATATTCCATGGCTAGAAGCCTAATTTGCACGCTCTTGCGATCGGGAAAATCGACATATCAAGCCTTTTTGCTGAAAACTAATGAGCGATTCGCGATAACTTTTGTTTACTTTCCTCTTATCAAGAATATAATGCGACAGGCGCCTTTTGCCTGCGCGCTAGAGCGATAAAGACGAGGTTGAGGGATTATGGACAAAAAGAGAATCGGCATTTACGCCTTATTGGCTTTGGGGAGTTTCGGATCGATGGGCATCATGAGCTCATGCTCCGATAAACCGCTCGATAGCAGATTTGAATATTGGAACGAGGAGCAAGCCGCTTTGATGGACGCTTATTGCGGCGGCTACTTGCCTTACGATTCCTCCTATTTCAGCGATGAGATGACGATAAAAGAGGCCGATGAGCCGGGAACGACGACGAGTTATCTTGAAATCAAAGACAGCGGCATCCCTTTCTCGAGCTTCCTCTCCTATTACACGCTTCTTGAAGACTACGGCTGGGAAGCCGTCTCGACCGTCAAAGAAGGCGTCATCCAGACGAGCAGCGAAGGCTATAGCTTCGTCGAGCTCACCAAAATAGTCGATGGGAGAAACACGGGTTACGACATGGTTTATTACTATGTTGATGAAAGCGAAGACGAAGAAGGGAATGTCATTCCAGGGTATAACCTCATCAAGTGCTACGCCTCTCTCTCCGGGGTTTCGACGAGCGCAACGAGCTGGAGCAAAAGCGAGAAATCGCTCTTCTATAACACTATCGGCGTGGAGCTCCCCTTCATCGCTTTGGGGAGAGGATATAGCATCAACCGCTACACCTATACCTATTCTTTCGATCCGACCGTCATCCAAATCGTCGACACATACGCCAAGGATTTATCGAAGGATTATTGCTCTATCCTCATGAAGAACGGATTCGGCTATGAAAAGCTCCATAGCTATACATCCAACGCCTATTGCTTGAGCAAAACGCTCGATGATGGCGGAAAAATCTCCGTTTATCTATATTACTATGGCGGGAACGCCTTCGAATTCATCTACACCCCGAAAGAGACGGAACTGACGTCCTGGCCAAGCGATATCTCGAATGAAGTCAAAGAGAAAGCCGGGGTTGACCTCCCTATTTTCAGCATTGCCGATGGTGGGCATTATTACACGTATCACCGTGGCGATAGCTACACTATCTATACGACCGATTACGATGAGAGCTTCGACTATATCGAATACGCCGAGAACCAGATCAATTTCGTCGGCTTCGGATGGGATGAGAAAGCCTCTTTCAGAGGAGCGATCCTCACCGATTCCGACCAAAATCCGGTTGGCTTTGCTCTCAACGTCACTTTGACGGAGCCCACGAGCACTTTCGTCAACGCTTATCCTAACGATAAGGTAAAGGAAGTCGTCAGCTCGCTTTTGGGTATCTCTGACGTGAATATCCCCTCTTTCCCGAATGAAGCGATCCCTCCTTCCGATAAGAAGGTCAAATACGAAATCCTCGGAAAAGAGACCTATGATAGCTATTATGAATACTATTACGGCATTATCTCCGATTACCGCGAATTCTACATCGATGAGCTCGGGGAAAACCCGAGTGAAGAGGATATCTCGGCTCTTGCCGCCCAATACGCTTATAAAGAAGAAGGCATAAGCATCTCGATTTATGATCAGAACAAGCAAGCATATCTAGCTTATGGCCAAACCCTTTTCGATGCGGGATGGTATGGCGGAAGGAACGTTTATGGCGATCTCGTCTATGAAGACCCAGAGGGGAAAATAGCCATCACCTTAGAGGAGCCGGAAGTGGCTTCAACCCACGATAATTTCGGCAAAACCGTCATCAATATCCACCCAGGCAGCGCCGAGAGCCATAGCCCGGCGATGTATTTCACAAAAGAAGAGCTCGAAGTGGCAATAGGGGATGATACGACGGATTTAAACGAATGCCTCGTCACGAACATGCTTCCATACGAAGTGAGCTTCTCCTCTAGCGATACGACTGGGAAGATAACGGTCGATAAAGACGGGATACTCTCCGTTGCTTCCGATGCCACTGACGGCATGAAAGCCACGATTACCGCCTCACTCAAGGTGCCAGGCGAGAGTTCGTCGCGTACTGCCTCTATCACGATCATCGCCGTAAGACCCTATAATAGCGCAGCCATCATCGACGATATTGCCTCGATCATTAAAGAAAAGGGCTATACGCCTAGCGTCACGCATAGCGCTGAGGACTATCTCACGGTGAGTTTCCCTTCTTCTTGGGGCGTCGATGATATCAAGAAATTCGTCGACGACAATCTCATTCTCGACGGCTTCGAGCTCATAAGCGAGGATGGCTGCTGGAGCGACTGGGAAGACGATAATGTGATGGTCTATCCTGAGGAAAAGCAATATGCTGGCTGCTATATCTCTTATTCCTGGCAAGATGTATATCCGATTCTCATCGATTACCAGATTTACGAAAAAGGCGGCAAATATTATTTGCAGATCTTCGCGATTTAAGGAAAAAACAAGAAAAACGAGCGAGTGAGTTTCGCTCGTTTTCTTTATTAGAGATTTCTCGTTTGCGGGAACGCCGATGATGATTTCTCCATCATGATGGGTATTTGACCATCTAGTGAGATTCCATCATGCTGTTTAAAGGAGGAACATCGAATCATAGTTCGTTAAGTAAAAGGAAATCCTTGAATTTTATATGCCTTACGGTTGATGTCGAGTAATCGATATCGTCATTCGAGATGATGATTTTCTGATTTGCGTTGTCGAGCCCTTCAAATCCCTCAAATTCCCTTTTGTAGGCCTTATCGTTCACGATGGAATAAGCCACCTGAATCAAAAACTCTTTCCCGTTTTTGCTAGCCATGAAGTCGATTTCGCGCCCTTTGTTGTCGAAAACCTTCAGGCTATAGCCGCGGTAGATCAATTCATTGTAGACGATATTCTCCAGGTTATGATCTAAGTCGTAGCGGCCATCGTCCACTTTTAGAGAAGAAAAGCAAACGTCAGCATCATAGATTTTCTTATAGAAATTAAGCTCCCTTTTCGTTTTGGATGAATACTGGGGAATTTCTTCGATGATATAGGCCTCAGTCAAATAATGCATGTAATTCAAGATAGTGTTCGAGGAGCAGCCTATCCCTTGGCTAAGCAGGTATTTGTGAATCGATCTCACGGAGAGAATGCGCGAATTGCTCCGCAAAACATAATTGACGAATTTCTTGAAAAGCTCCGGCTTCTTTATTTTGTATCTTTTGATCAAATCCTTGATGATGATGGTGCTTTCCAGATCACTGAAATATCTCCTTGCGGATGGTTCATCCTTCATTTCGAACCTTTTAGGGAAGCCTCCCCACACAAGATAGTCGATGGGTGATACGCTTTTTCCGAGTTCTTCGGCGTAACGGAGGGCCTCTTTGTATACGAAAGTCTTGATCTGAAAAGAGACGTAACGGCCAGAGAGCTGAGTCGCGAATTCCTTGGACAATAATTTCGAGTTGGAACCTGAAATGAAAACCGAGTTATTGCGCAATCTCAAGGTTTTGACGGCAAGCGCCCAGTTTTTGACCTCCTGGATTTCGTCTAAGAAAATATAGCATTTTCCTTTTTGGCGTGTTTTCTCGACATAGGCGAGCAATTTTTCGGCGGTTCCGTATTCCCTAAGTGTCGATTCGTCTTCGAAATTCAAAAAGATGGTATTGCCGGTCTTTTCCGATAGTTCCTCGGCGAGGCTCTGCATGAGCATCGACTTGCCGCATCTTCTTATGCCGGTGATGATTTTGATCAAATCGCTGTCATAGAACGGTCTCAATTCCTTTAGATATTTTTCTCGTTTGATCATCTTTGCTTATCTCTCCATTGGATTATTATACTGCGCAATTTTCATTAAAACATGCATTTTGCGCAGTTTGAGAGCCAAAAATACCTCTTAAAATGGCTTAAAACGGGATTTATACTGCGCAATTTTACCAAAATGATGAAAATTGCGCAGTTTGAATATGGGCGCGATCGATATCGTGACGATAGGGGAAAAGCGCTTTTTCTCAAACGAAATTAGACTGCCTCAATTAACGAGGCAAATAGAAGGTCGAGCAAAACAATCGCCATCAGTTTTTTGCGGGGTCATCGAAAACAGGCGAATGCCTTGAATCGGCGGAGCTTTTCGCTGTGATGCTCTTGAGGATTCAGTGATGCTTTATATAACTGCAGATCTCAACGGCTTTTTAAGCCTCTTTATCGCCACATCCGACCATTCGGTAATGCCTGATTCTTTTATTGACGATAAGCGGCTCCAAAAAGCCGTTTTTCGAAAGCTCGGCGCACCAATTTATGATGGTTTTGTTGCTGAGACTCAGTTCGCGCGATATCTCAATCGGGGTGAAGAGCGACATGTTCCTTTTCTTAAGGTATTCAAGAAAAGTCTTTGCTTTGCTGGATAAATGGGAGAGACGGATCGCTTCATTTCCCTTTCTCTCGCTTTTGGCGATTTCTAGGGCCTTGGAAGCATAGAGACTTAAGATGCGCAAATAATACTTGACCCAAATCTCTGGATGAGGAGGGTCGTTCCTCCCGTCGTAATAAAGGATAGGCAAGTCCATTTGCAGCGATTTGTAGTATTCATCGATGTCATAGGAGATATATTCCTCAACGGAGCCGATGTTTTTGAAGCCGTATCCGCATAAAGAAAGGTAATATCCCGACATTATCCTGGCACATCGTCCGTTGCCATCCTCGAATGGGTGGATGGTGACTAATTGATAATGCAAGATAGCGGCTTTGATGAGCGGATGGTCGTCTGAATTATCAAGATAAGCGAATAACTCCTCCAATAGAGGCAGAATGTCGCCGCTTTCTGGCGGAATGTAGGCTGGAGTCCCATCCTCATTCCATATCGCAAGCAAGACACCGGGCGGCATAGGCCCCCTGATGCCTATCTTTTCCTTTCCTTCGCCTTCGCAAATCTGCTTTTGGACCTCGAGAAGCAGTTTGATCGACGGAGCTTCTTTTCTCTTTGCTTTTTCTTCGAGCGATTGGAGAGTCAGATAATAGTTTCTTATTTCCTCTTCTGGCTTCAAAAAATGCCTGTCGCTTGATTCTATTGCTCTCTCTGCCTGCTCGTAAGTAAGGGGATTCCCTTCGATTCGATTGGAGGCGTATGAGGCCATTTTCTTGGTGTTTTTCCTGAATTTGTTCGATAAATCGGCAGGAAGTGGCACGAGTTCCAAAGAATCCTTGGATTTTTCAATGCCGATGATCGAATTTAATATTTCGTTGTCGATGCTGATTTTTATCATTTTCCTTATTGGTGAATTATAAGGGCATTTCACTATTTTTTCACTATTTTTTCACTATTTGGACATGCAATCGCGGAAAGTGCGGCTTCTTTACTCCGCTATAGAAGGCCCTTTTCTCTTTTTGCTTGCGAAAAATGAAAAGAATTGTTGACATGAATGAAGCCCGTAGAAAAATTAGTGCCGAAAGAAACAAGGAAAGGAATTTCTTCAAACAATGAAAAAAGCAAAATTCATCATTCCTCTTGCAGCCGCAATGTTGCTCGCTGGCTGCGCGGGGGGAGAGGATTCTTCAGTAACCTCTTCTAGTTCGTCAAGCTCGAGCTCGTCATCCTCTGTAGAGACGAAGAAAACGGTCACGATCGCTGAGCTCAAGGCGCAGGCGGAAGGCTACGCCGCAAACGTGAGCAAAGTCGCAAGCGGAAGCGTGGTGTGGTCGGAAAAATACAGTTATAGCGACAACACCTATACCTACACCGATTCCTACGAATATTCAACGGACGGGAAGGCGGCGCATATCAAAAAGCAAAACAGCTATGGCGAAGGCTATTACGACACATATTTGGTGCCAAACGGCGAAGAGATCGTGCCCGTCGAGAAGGACGAAGATGGCAACATCTCCCGCTCCTATGACGACTATGATGAAGCGGCTTATCACTTCAATTACTATCTAGGCGGTGGCTCTTCTTATGGGGCTGAGGGCTTTTTGAGCGACTTCGTGGAGAAAGCCGAGAAGAACCGCAACGGCGATTTCGCTGCTTACGAAGAAGACGGGAAAACCTATTTCTCATACGGCTATTACGAAGGCGATGATCCTTGGGAATATTACGTTGTCGAAATCGACATGCCTAGCTATGCCTCTGGCTCCGGCTTAGCCGCTTTGAACGTCAAATATACCGAATATAGCTCCATGTCTTTCGTCTTTGACGATGAGGCGGGCAAAATCACCCTCTTGCCAGATGCTTCCCCCAATAGCGTCAAAACCTATGCCATCACGCAGAAAATCGAGGCAAGGACATATGTAAACGAAATCGACTTGAACGTTTACGTCTATACCTCGTTTGATTTGGCGCTCATCGATAAGCATGATTCCGATGATGAGGACGATTACACTTATACCCAGGTGAATGATGGCGATAAGTTGACTGTAGAAAGCGGTGGCGATCTTTCATTGGCGGTCAGGAATATCCTTCCGACAACTGCGAATTCCTCTTTTGATGGGATCACCGTCACTTGCGTCGGGCTAGACGATGAAAGCGGCTTATCAGGGAGCTTTAGTTCCTACAATAACACAATAACTCTGTCTACCTATTTTGCTGATGCCGGAACCTATTCCGTCCTCGTCTCGAGCAAAAACGTCAGCAAGCGTTTCTCGGTGACGGTCACGGCTCCGTCCCCGAAGAGCATCTCCTCCGTTACTTATTACACGAGCATGCCTGGAGGATACGAATCCGATTACGTCGATGAAAAGGAAACGGGATTCTCGGCATATGCGGGCCTCACTTACTATTTGAAGCCAAGCATCAGTCCGTATAACGCCGACCAGTCTTTGAATGTGACTGCCGTAGCGAAAGACGAATCGACTGATTCCTACTCTTTTGAGAAGAAAGCAATCAAAATCTCCGAATGGGCTGATGAAGACACTGAGGTTTATGCCTTCACCGCGAATGTCGCCGGCTCTTATGATGTTACTTTTACAAGCGCTGTCGACTCTTCCGTTACCCGCACCATCACGATTGATGCTGCTTCGGCTAGCGTGAAAGACGTTCTTTCAAAGAAGTATGCCATCCGCGCTAACTACGGAAATGGGGACGTCAAATACGAGTTCTCTTTCGAGCCGACTGATGATGATTCAGGCAAAGTGACCGTGGTCAATAAGCTCGACAACAAGAGCGAAGTCGCCACTTATACGCTTGACGAAAAACTCATTTTGGGGCGCGTCTTCAGCTTTACCCACGTCTCAGGCGACAGTTTCATCGCGGATGATTTCGATACGATTGTCTTCGGCAATAATTACAAACTCTACACGAAGTTAGCTGCTGATGATCCTTATTATACCGAGATCAAAGAAGCGACTCCAACTTTCTACGCTACGCAGAAATGGCAGGGGACGAGCGGCAATTACACTTTCAACTTCAATCTTTATGAGAACGGCTCAGCAAGCGGCAATCTGATGAATAACGGTGAATTCGACGGCTATTTGTCATGCGCTTGGTCGATGGAGAAGAACGATGATGGCTCTTATACCATCACTTTCTCTGAGACAGGCGGGCAATTCGATGATTGTGGCCCGTTTGAAGATTTCCCGGCGACGGTGACTCTGTCTTCTTCTTTGGATACGATTACCGCCGTGACCAAAGTCGGCACCTTCACGATGAAATACGCCTCTAGTGGCCGCGGTGACTGATGAAGCGGAGATTCCTATCCTTCATATTTATCTATCCCCTTCTCCTCTCTTGCGGAGAGAAGGGGATAGAGCCCTCTATCGGCATCAAGAGTTCTTCGCTTATTCTCTCCAACACTTCCGAATTCAAGGAAAGCGTCGCCTCGAAAGCGACGGGGGAACAGAAGTTCCTCGTCATCCCTTGCGTCTTTAGGGGGGAGCGCGAATTCACCGATTCCGATCTAAAGCGCATAGAGCGCGCTTTTTTCGCTTCTGATTTATCGGAAGAAAGCGATGAATATTACTATTCGCTTTCCGAATATTATAGGAAGAGCAGCCTGGGGAAGCTCTCGATAAGCGGGGAGATTACCGAAGTGATGCATCTTCCCTATACGGTTAAGGAAGTGGAGAATGACGGGAATTATTTCCCCGGCGTGCCGGCTTCTTATTTTTTGGAGCACGCTAGCGATGAGCTCCTCGAGGAGTATGACGTCGATAAAGACGGCTACGTCGATAATGCGGTGCTCCTCTATTCGAGCCCAACCTCCTCTAGGGATGGCCATTTCTGGGCCTGGGTGCACACTTTCGCCACCGACCCTGATCTCTCGCGCCCCTCTTTGGCCCATCACATGTGGGTGGGGCTTGACGCCTTCTCTAGCGAGCAATACTCAATCGATGCCCACACCATAATCCATGAAAGCGGGCACCTCTTCGGGCTCCGCGATTATTATCCGAGCGATAACTATTATCTAGCTCTCGGGGGGCACTCGATGATGGATTACAACATCAGCGACCACGATCCCTATTCGAAGATGCTTTTGGAGTGGGGCGATCCCATTTATTACGACTTTGAGGGGTATAAGGAAATCACCATTGACCTCCCAAAGTTCGAAGGGAGCAATAAGGCCTTGCTTTACAAAAGAAATTGGAACCACACGGTGATGGACGAATACCTGCTTTTCGAATACTACACGCCTGATGACCTCAATGAGCGCGACGCGAAGAGCAAATACGAGAATAGGCCGCTTGGCTTCAATATAGCTGGCATCAAGATCTATCACGTCGATAGCAGAATCGCCGAATGCTTATACGATGAGAGCTCGAATAAGCTTCTTTTCTCTTCCTATGTCTCGGAGATACCGGATGAAGCGAAAGAAGGGACATATTATGTGATCGGCGCCTCCAATAGCGAGCAGGATTCCAGGACCGACGCCTCGAGAAACGGGCGGTATAAGCAGATCGCCCTCATCGAGAATAAGCCCTACAACAAGCTCCAGGTCGGGGCGAGCGCCGACGATGATTCCCTCTTCAAGGCCGGGGACAGTTTCCTTTCCTCCTCTTCTGCTTATTTATTGAACGGCTCCTGGAATGATGGGAGCCCGATCAATATATCCTTCAAAGTCAATTCCCTTGCGGAAAGTTACGCCAATATAACGCTTACTTATTTAGGAGATTAACGGTATGAAAAAACAAACATGCTGCCTATTATTATCGACTCTCTTCCTCTTCTCTTGCGGAGGGGAAAACGGGGTCTCTTCCTCCTCTTCGTCATCGAAATCGATCGTCGAGGTGAATAGCTTCGCCGAGGCTCTCGGCAATACCTCTTCCTCTTACGCCATGTATACGGCGGGGAGCGATGGGAGCGAGAACCTTTTTCAGGTCGTCGATGATTCATTTTTCTATTATTCGCCTTATCAAGACGGCTATATATGCCTTGATTCCGACCCCAATTATTATCATGCCTTCTCTGCCGTTTCCTATAACAACTCGATTTACGATTTCACGCTCGACGTGCACGGGAGGAACTACGCCAAAAAGGACAAAGAGAGCTGCTTTTACGTCAATTTCATGGATATACTCGAAGAATATGCCGACGATTTCACTTTGAGCGACAAGAGGACTTATTCTTGCTCGGTCTCCGCGATGGCGGACGATTTGCTGAACTATTTCCAGAACCGCATTTTCGCCTATGCCACCTATTTCGAGGCCAAAATCGGAGACGATGGGAGAATCGCCTCTTTCTCCGCTTACGAGAAAGACGAGAGCTCGACCTCGGAAGTCGGGACGGTCATCTTCCATGATTTCTCTTTGGGGGATTTTGCCCCTTATACGCGCTGGGCGGAGGCGGGGAAGAAGATCAATCTCCGCATCTTCGATCTCAAGACCGGCTACTCCAACGCCGTCAAATACAACCTCTGCTACCAGAACCAGGAAGTGAGCGTTGAGGGAACGGTTTCCTCTTTCGATGAGGATGGCTCCTATTATATTTCCGCCGAAGACGATGAAAACGGCTATATCGGGATCAACGTGAAAGGAAAAGAGGGGAGCGAAAACCCTTCCATCAATGACAGGGTCCTCGTCACAGGCACCGTTAAGCAAAATAGTTTCGTCGCTTATCTAGAGGGAGCGAGCTTCACCAAGCTCGGGGAAGAGGAATATTATCCCTATTTCGAGGAAGAGAGCATCGCCTCTAGCTATGGCGGAGGGTATTACGCCGCCGCCCTTTTCTCCAGAGCCCCCTATTTTGCGGGTTCCATCTATTCGACCTACGCCTATATATCGTCTTTGCCAGAGACGGTTGAAGAGGATGAAGACGCCATCATCCCGCTCATTTGCCCTAGCTTTCAATACACCGATGGCTCTTTTTTCCAGATCGGCCTCATCCTCAAAAAGGAGATGGGCTCTTCCTCTAGGGAAAAAATCATCGAGGATCTGCAAGAATACGGGATATACGGGGAAAGCGGGGCGATCGAGGTCTCTTTCGAGCGCTTCATCGTCTCTTTCTCGATGTATGGGGAATATCTCGTCAATATCGTCTATGGCTCAGAGAGCTCATACGGGAAATCGCTCTCCCCGGAAGAGAAAGTCGAGAAGGATTATGGCATTCCATCTTTCCCCTTCCCTGAAGCAAGCGGCTATAGCTGCTGCCACTTCGGCGGGAGCAGCGGGAATAACCTCGAGGATCTCTATGAAGTCGAAGGGAAGAAAGTGGGCATTTATTATTACGCCTCCTCCCTTACTTCTAGCGACATCGAGAAGACGGTCGCGGGCTTATCTTCCCTTGGCTTCATCAAGAAAGACGTCATCAAGGACGGGTATAGGAGAAAGCACACCATATACGGGAAAGACGAGGTCAAGGTCGACTATTACGTGGACAAGAACAGCTTCGATGGCTCCTATTCCCTCAATATGTGGATATATGAAGGCGAGATTATCCATGCCCCGTATATAGAAGAGATCATCAAGGAGAAGATACCGTATTTCGATGCCTCGGGCTTCCTTCGGGCTGCGGGGACGGATTCAGCATCATACGGCTATTACGCTCTCCCGAATTTCGCCGGCATCAAGTTCGCGAGCGGCTCTTATCTCCACTGCGTGACGATCGACATGACGAGCGATGGCTATAGAGAGCTCAGAAACCGCTACATCAATGAAGAAGGCTATAAGAGCTACAGGAACGAGGATGGGAGCCTCTATATCTACAAAACGCGTGGGCAGAACCATTATGTCTTCTATAAAGACATCGAGGGGAGCGATGAGAAGGTTTTCCTCGATATGGCCTCTTACCCCACAAGCGACTACACCTTCCTCAATCACAGCGATTTCTCCACCCGCATCGAGCTATACATCTATAAAGGCAGCTCGCCCATCTCGCCGGTCTATAACGACAGCCTCAAGGAATTCTTCCTCGAGTACAACGAGCTCAATTCCCTTTCCGATCTTCCCGAGGTTAGCTTGCCCGCTAATAGCAAAGTCGAGATCGTCTACGCTCTCCCTTACGATTCGACCGAGGTATGGAATTACACGACTTATGGCTACTATATGGATCTCAATTGCTTCATCTACACCTCAAACGTGAATGCGGCGTATGAAGCGATCGTAAAAGCCCTCAAGGAAAGCGGATTCGAGCTCTATAGCACTTCCGAGGCTGGCAATGACTGCTACTTCAAAGAAGGCGAAAATAGCGACGATTACGGTTCCTATATCCTCCTCATGAAGAAGGCTGGCTATATCCGCATGCTTGACGGCATCGGCGGGGTCGACTTCTAGCGGCAGCAAAAAAAGAAAAGCCGAAAAAAGGCCGAAACGGCCTCTTTTTGGCGTTTATCGGCAAAAATATGAAAACAATTGTTGACAACTTTTCCCATCGTAGAAGAATAGTCCGGAAAGGAAAGGAACTTTTATACAAACATCATGAAAAAGTCTAATTTTATTATTCCTCTCGCGCTGGCTTTCGTGCTCGCTGGCTGCGCAGGGGGGGGAGAAGTATCGTCAGCATCTTCTTCTAGCAGTTCTTCTAGTAGCAGCGCTTCATCGTCAGTCGATGAAAACGCGAAAAAGGATTTGACGATCGCCGATTTGGAGGCGGAGGTCGCATCTTATTCCTCAAAGGCCGCTTCGGTCGCAAGCGGGAGTTTCACCAAAAAGGTTGATTCTCTTTCAGAAGGCGAAGGGGAGCCGGCAACGACCACTTATGATTTCGGCACGGATGTCTACCATTATGCCGATAATAGCGGCGATGTCTACGTAGTGAAAGATGATGATTCCTATATCGGCATCAAAAAAGACACGGAAGGCGATTATTCTGTTCTTGGCACGTCTTTTGAAAGCGCCAATTACCACTTCAAAGAGTACATCGGCGATTACAATACCGCTTATGGTGTTGAAGGGCTCTTGGCCGATTTGCTCACGGCTATGAAAAGCGCGAACGCGAAAGATTTTTCCGCCTATAGCGAGAACGGCAAGATATATTTCTCGTTCGGCTATCTGTACTTCGATTCCGGCGATCCTGAGGATTATTTCATCGTTTCCGGCAGCTTCCCGAAATACGCGAATGCCGTTTTGACGGATTGGAACCTCGCGATCAGCGATTACTATTGGTGGGGTTTCGATTACGATAGCGATACGAAGGAAGTCACAATCAAAGAAGATAAAACGGCCGATCAGACCACGACTTTCTCCTTTGTTCAGACCGCGGGAGAAAGGACTTACGTCAATCCTCTCGATTTATCGAAGTTCTGCTACAGTTCCTTTGATTTGACCTATTGGGATGACGATGAGGAGAAAACGGTTACTTCCTCGACCGTCATCAATATGAAAACCGGCGATTACATCGGATTTGACGTAGCCAATGCCTTACCCGCTACCGCCTTAAGCGACTACGATCAATTCACTGGCGTCATCGTCGAGGGCGATAAAGAAGGCTTAACCATCTCTAGCTATGGCGAAAGTATCTCAATCTATGCCGAAACATCTGGCGATTACAAAGTCAAGGTGACCACAAAGAATTGCTCAAGCGCCACTTTTTCGATAAAAGTCACGGCTCCTGCTCCTCGTGATATTGGCATCGATAGCAGAATCACTTGGATCAATGGCGGATATACCGATGCACCGGTTAATGATGATGATGATATCATCGCCGTCATTGGCGCCACTTATTACATCGCTCCATCCGTTTTACCGTATAACGCCGCTCAAGGTGTTTCTTATACGGTGTCTTTGGATGGCGAAGATGCTGCTTCGAGCGCATATACGATTGAAACCGCCAATATCGACATGGACGATGAGGGATCAGGAAAAACCGTCTATTTGTTCACCCCTCTCGTCTCCGGCGCTTTCTCCATCACTTTCGTGAGCAGCACCCTTGCCTCAGTCACAAGGACAGTCAATATCATCGCAAGCGAGGGATCGTTCGCTACGATGCTAAGCAAATCATACACGGCTTCTTACTATGATTATGGAACCTATGATTCTTCAATCGATGACTATACATGGACAAATTACGACTATAGCTTCTCTTTCGAACCTTCGGCAGACGATATCGCCAAAGGCTCGGCCACAATCAGCTATAAGAGCTCCAATTACAAGAATGAAGAGGCCAGCAAATCGGAAGTCGTCAACTATGAAATCAAAAAGAACGACGCCAACGGATTATTCGAATTCTCCTTCACCCATGCTTCTGGCGATGAAGGCGTTGCCTCTGGCTTAGGAGGCCTTGTAATCGACAAATACTACACTGGAATCTACGTCGAATTCAGCGCAAGCGATGGCTATACTGGCTTGATGGCAGCTGAAACTCCAACTTTCGACGACAATCTCTTCAATACCGAATGGTATGGCAGGGTTTATGAAGATGAGCTTGACGACGGTAGTCCGGATACAGAAAGCTACTGGTACGATTTCTACATCAGTTTCACCAGTGCCCATCGCGCCAACGGCGAAATCTGGGGTCAGGACGATGAAGAAGCCACTGGCACGCTATTCTGTGCTTGGAGCTTAAAAGAGAATGACGACGGAGACGGCTATATCATCACTTTCGACTACATCGGTGAGGACGATATGGGCGACGATCCGACCGATTTTAACTACGTGTTTGATGAGCTTCCGGCCACTGCAACCGTCGATAGCGATTTCTCCTCAATCAATGTCACGGCGACTGGCTATTACGATCAAGCCTTCGTTTTGGCACAAGAAAATGACGGCGGAGACGATACCGATTCGTCCATCGATGACAATCTCTATGGCACTTGGTATATGCGATATTACGAGGATGAACTCGATGACGGGGAACCGGACACCGATGGATCGTATTACGACTTCACTCTTCGTTTGACCGATGCCCATATGGCCTTCGGCAATATTTACTATGAAGACGACGATGAGGCGTCAGGAACATTGAAATGCGCCTGGAGCGTAGAAGCCGATGACGATGATGGATATACCATAACCTTCACCTATCGCCCAGACGATGAATTCGGAGACAATGACACCGAATTCGATGGTGTATTCACCGAACTTCCAACCACCGCAACCGTCGATAGCGATTTTTCCTCAATCACCGTCACGACGACCGATTGCTACAACTACATCTTCGTTTTGACGCCAAATGTAGCGGATTGATATCGATAACATCATTTAAGCAAGGGGCAAACCGACTGCATGCCGGTTTGCTCTTTGTTTGTAAATAGACAGAAAGGAAAGACAGCGATGAAGAAAAAAGCATTACTGATGCCATTATTGCTTGGCGCCGCTTTGTTGGCTGGATGCGCCGATAATGGCGAGAGCGGGGGAGACTCCTCTTCCTATAGCGATCCTAACGCCAGTTTGTGGAGCGAGAGCGATAAGGCGCTCATGGAAGAATACTGCGGGTCCATTTTGCCTTATCCGTCCATGCTGACGGGCGAGGTGAAGGTCGAGGAAATCGATGATGGCGGCGATAAGTATCTTGCGATCACCAATATTGCCTCCTCTTTCTCGATGGAGAATTACTATACGGTCCTCGAGGAAGCGGGCTGGACGGCGATCACCTCCTATACGGGCGAAAAAGTCCAAAGCAAAAGCGGGACTTCTTACGTTGAGCTCGTCAGAAGCGATGGCGGAAAAGGGTATGACCTCACTTATTATTATCTAGAAAGCGAAGAGAAAGGCAGTTCCTATAATTGCCTCATCTGCCGGAATAGCTACACGGGGCAAGCTAGGGGCGATAAAGACTGGAGCGATGAGGATAAGAAGGTCATCTCTTACGTGGTTGAGGATAAGGTAGTCCCCTTTATCGCTCTAGGCGAGGATTACGGCTTATATGCCGCTTCTTTGAATACGCTTTACGCCTATGACTATTACGCGAAGGACGTATCGCTACCATATTGCCGTCTGCTCATGGATAATGGCTTCACCGTCAATAAAACGAGCAGCATCTCTTCGGGCGACTATTACCTCTACCGGAAATACGACGATGGCTCGCGGATCGATATCAAAATCGATTATTTCAATGGCAATAACATCTATTTCTACTATACCCCGAATGTCACTGCTTACGCGGAATGGCCGACTGATTTAACGAAAGAAGCCATCGAGAAAAGCGGGAACGATATCCCCTCTTTCGGGATAAAAGAAGGCGGCTCATACTTGACTTATAGCAAAAACGGGGTCACCTATATCTATTCGTACGACTATTCCTCGACTTTCGATTACGAGAGTTATTGGAATTCGATTTACGATCCCCTTTATTGCTGGAATGAGAAATTATCCGTCGATGCCTCTTTTATCGGGAGCGATGATGAGGATCCTGAGGGCTTCCTCATCTATTTCTCTTTGAGCGAGCCGACGAGCGCTTTCTTCTCCTCTTGGAGCGAGGCGAAAGTCGAGGAAGGGATAAAAGAGTCCCTCGGATTCGAGGGGATTGAGATACCATCGATTGATTTATCCTCGCTCTCCTCTAAGAGCAAATACGTGATCAACATCGAAGAGGATCATCAAGAGGTGTATGAATATTACTATAATGCCTATAAGAGCGATTACGGCTCAACCATGAGCGATGAGGATATCGCCTCCATCGCAAATGATTACGCCGATTTATATTGCCCAGTCGGCATGATCGTCTCTTTCTACGACGAGAAAAAGGACACTCAGAGCGATTTCATCACCGCGTATAAGGTGTTTAGCGGCTATAAAGAGGCTTTATACAAGGCTGGATGGTATCTCATGGACGATACGGGCGGAAGCACGTATGAAGATCCTTCTGGCAAGCTTTCCGTCAAAGTCACTTATAGCGGCGGCTCTTCCGGGAATAACGTCTGCACCAAGATCAGCTTCTTGAAGGGGAGCGGAGAAGCCCATTCTCCCGTCTTTGAGTTCGAGAAAGAGGCTTACGAAGTCGGCGAGGGGAGCAACGTCAATCTCACCCTTAACGTGAAGATGCTCCCTTATGAAGTGACTTACTCCTCTAGCGACCCGAATATCATCAACGTCACCCCGGCTGGGAAAGCCATCTGCAAGACGGATGCGAAAGCAGGGGATGAGGTCACAATCACCGCTTCCGCCAAAGATAGCGATGGTCACTCTTATTCGGCTAGCTGCAAAGTGAAGGTGGTGAAGGGAGAGAACTACAAGACGATGATGGGGAAAGTCGAGGATGCCTTGAAAAAAGAAGGCTATGGCGATTATTCGGAAGAGGATATCATCTCAAGCGCCGGCAAGGCATACGGCAAGCGCCTTATCGTCTCTTTGGGCAAGGATATCTCCATCGAAGAAGCCAAAACCCTCGTGAACGAGAAGCTCATCATAGATGGATATACGGTCTATTCATGGCGCAAATACGTAAAGGACGAGGATTATTCTTCATCTTCATCCTTAGCCAATAAGCCGGTAACCTTAAGGAAGGGCAATGGCACCCCATCGATCGATGGGAGCGATGCGGAGACCCTTGAATGCTGGCTCAAGAACGATTTCCTCTATCTCAAGATGGCTTATTACGTCTATACCTCCTCTAGCGGGGAGACGATGCTCATCGTCGAATCGACCACTTTCCGCTGATTGGCGGATTAAAAAAAGAAGTAGCCCGCGATTGTCTTATAGGCATGGTGGGCTTTTTCTTTTTGCCCAATACGAAACCATGAGAATGCGAGGAAGCATTTATCGATGCGGAATGATCCGCCAAAGGCTTCCGCAAGCGTTCAGAGAGTCTTCCCAAAATGCCGTCTAAACTGAACTAAATTCAAAAAGGTGCAAAAAAATGCAGATAAACCTATGTTTTCGTGATTCCGACGTTTAGATCTTCATCGCAATCCTGTTCGACAAACTCGCTGAGTTCAAATAGAACTTCCCTCTTTATTACGAGAATGGATATTCGGAATTCGCCCAAGGATTTTTAAAGGCTCGTTGAATCAAACTTGCCGATAAGCCCCTTTCTTAGCGGCCCCCATCAAAGCAGCAATTCAAAGCGCATGAGTTTACTGAACCGCTGTGACAAATCCGTTTTTATCCTGAATCCTCGATTAGACGCGGAGAAAAGCCCAATGGCATCCATAGAGCCGCAAAGACGCACCCCCTTTTTTTGGATATATGCTTCGCGCAATCTTTCTTTCTGAAATTGCGCTTGATGGCCTCCTTCTTTTGCGACGAATGAATAGATATGTCGCAATGCCCATGGGCCGGCTAAAAAAGGGAATTAGCAGGAAAAGCAGGCTAAAAAGCGTTTTTTAAGGCGAAAAAGCCTAGACGCCGTCGAGTGGAAAATAGGTCTTGAAATGGGTCGGGGGGGGTTCTAGAATCAAAGAAAAGAAAGGGAACGATCCAAAAAACATGAAAAAGACAAACAAATTCGTATGCGCTTTGGCTTTGTCGGTCGGGGCGATGCTCGGCTTGGCCTCCTGCTCGGGCGATGCCGAAAGCTCATCCTCCAAAGACCCGCAGATCCAGGCGGTCTACCAGGCCTACGTCGATAACGGCGGCACCATGTCGTATGACGAGTGGCTCGAAACCATCAGAGGGCCCAAAGGAGACACCGGCGCCACCGGCGCGACCGGGGCCCAAGGCGAAAAGGGCGACAAAGGCGACAAGGGCGACAAGGGCGACAAGGGCGAGAAAGGCGATACCGGAGCAACCGGCGCGACAGGGGCCACTGGCGCCCAAGGCGAAAAGGGCGAAACCGGCGCGACCGGAGCCCAAGGCGAGAAAGGCGATACAGGGGCAGCCGGCAAAGACGGCACCGATGGGAAAGACGGCGAAGACGGCGAAGACGGGGCCGACGGCTCCTCCGTCCTGACTGGCGAAGGCGCACCAGCCGACACGCTCGGCGAAGACGGCGACTCCTACATTGATACCGAAACCTTCGACTATTACGTCAAAGCGAACGG